>NZ_JBEZXZ010000025.1:0-65408 GCF_040638275.1 Actinoplanes sp. NPDC026623
GGCCTGGGCGGCGCCGGTGCGGTCGGCGGCCGGCGCCTGGTTCGGGGCGAAGAGCACGTCCACCTCGGCCGCCGTCGGGAAGATCCGCAGCGAGACCTGAATCGTGCCGCTCACGCCCGCCGCGTCCAGCAGCACCTCGGCGACCCGGTCGCACAGGGTGCGGATGTCCTCATCGGCCACCGAGGTCGTGGTCAGCTGCCGGCGTACGAAATCGCGGACGTCCGGAAGCGCGGACGGCCGCGCGGGAAAGTCCTGAGCGACGACCACGATCGGCAGGATCTCGATGTGTTCCACGCCTGGTTCGAGCGACGCCGGCATCGCGCCCCCTTCCGCGGTACCGATTGTCCCGACCGGGACGAGTTTACGGCCGCCGGACCCACCCGTTCGAGTGACAGCGGCGGCCGGCATCTTTTCCCGCGGCTGACGCTGCGCATAGGCTCGTCTCGATCGAGGGTCGCACCGCTGGATCCTGCCCAGGACCGGGTCGCGGACCGAGTCACCGCGCAGCCCGGAGCCGAACGCTGATCGGATGGTGACGGCTTGTGAACGTCCCGTGGGCCGATGGCGATGAAGTGCTGCACATTCTCTGGATGAACGGCGGCCTGAGCTGCGACGGCGAGTCGGTGGCGCTGACGGCCGCCACCCAGCCCAGCATCGAGGACCTGGTGCTCGGCGCTCTGCCGGGCGTGCCGCAGATCGCGCTGCACTGGCCGTACCTCGGGTTCGAGACCGGGCCGGACGGCTCCGCGGACAGCTTCATCGAATGGTTTCACCGGGCCGACCGCGGTGAGCTGGAACCGTTCATCCTGATCGTCGAGGGGTCCGTGCCCGACGAGGGCAACAAGGAGCAGGGCTACTGGAGCGGATTCGGCAACGATCCGCGGACCGGGCAGCCGATCACCAGCACCGAGTGGCTGGACCGGCTGGCGCCGAAGGCGACGGCCGTGATGGCGGTCGGGACCTGCGCGGCCTACGGCGGCATCCACGCGATGGCCGGCAACCCGACGGGCGCCATGGGTGTCCCGGATTATCTCGGCTGGACGTGGAAGTCCAAGACCGGCCTGCCGATCGTCTGCGTGCCGGGTTGCCCGACCCACCCGGACAACCTCTCGGAGACCATTCTGCAGCTGCTTTACCAGATCAGCGGGCAGGCGCCGGCGATCGCGCTCGACGAATCGCTGCGGCCACAGTGGCTGTTCGAGTCGACCGTGCACGCCGGCTGCGACCGGGCCTCCTTCTACGACCAGAGCGACTTCGCCACCGGGTACGGGTCGTCCAGCTGCCTCGTCAAGGTGGGCTGCTGGGGGCAGGTGGTGCGGTGTAACGTCGCAAAGCGAGGGTGGATAAACGGGGTCGGTGGATGCCCCAACGTCGGCGGGATCTGCATCGGGTGCACCATGCCGGGATTCCCCGACAAGTTCATGCCGTTCATGGAGGCGCCGGCGGCCGGTACCACCCCGTCAGGCGCGGGTTACGCGCCGGTCGTGCAGACGCTTCGCGGCTTCACCGTACGGATGGCGGCGACCTGACCCGGCACCGCGATCAGCTGGAGGTCACGATGACCGCACCCGACGCAGCCGAGGCGGCAGCCCAACGGGTCGACCAGCTTCTCGCCGAGCTGCGCGGCGGCCCCGACCGGCGCGCCGCCGGCCTCGCCGAGGAGCTGACCCGCTGCCTGGTGCAGCTCTACGGCGCCGGGCTGACCCGGATCACGGCGCGGCTCGGCGCGGACCAGGTCGAGGAGCTCTGCGCGGACCCGCTGGTGGAGAGCCTGCTGCTGGTGCACGATCTGCATCCGCTGGACGCGGACTCGCGGATCCGGCGTGCGCTGGCGCGGCTGCGCCTGGTCGAGGAGCCTGCGTACCTGGGCATCGACGACGCCGGGGTGGTGCGGCTGCGCCTGTCCGCCGGCGGCGGCTGCCAGTCGTCGCGGCAGGCGGTGGCGGGCCGGATCGAGGCGGCCGTGCGCTCCGCGGCCCCGGAGGTGACCGATGTGGTCATGGAGTCGCCGCCCCGGCTGCCGCCGCTGCTGCAGGTGTCGTTGCGCCCCGGGCTGGCCGTGCCGTGAGCGGCGCGCGCACCGGCGTGCCGGCGCCCGTGGGAGCGCGTCACCCGCCCGTGTCCACGCCCTCGGCGCCACGCCGGACACAAGTGTCCGAAAGGGCCTCTGGGCAGGCGTTTTACCGCCGGTTCCGGGGCGGTGCGCCGCCACATGTGTGCGGACACGCTTGGGGATGGCGGCGATGGATTTCACCGTGCAGGCTTGGTCACCGTGCGTAGGACGCACTGTAGGCGACTACACGAAGGTGGCATCGTGATCTGGCAACGAATCTCTCAGCGCCGGGCGCCGGCGGTATCGCGCGGCGACGGCAGTACGGTCACCCGGCGGATCCCGGGCAGCCGCAAGGAATGCCAGGTGCAGTCGACGCGCACGGCCACGATCGTCGTACGCGAGCCCGAGGCGCAGTGGTGGCGGGTGCAGGCCGATCTCGACGGCTGGGCCTCCGGCGAAGCGACGACGACCGTCGCGGTGCTGGAGGACCGCGACGCCGACGACGAGGCCGTGCTGGCCAGCCTGGCCCGGCTCGCCATGGCCGACGAACTGCTGGTGGTCTTCGGCGCGGCCTGCGGTGCCCACCCGGCGCAACACACCATGATCAGCGGTTTGCGCGGCAGGCTGCCCCGGCACGACGTGGTCGCGATGCACGTCCGGAACCGCGGCGCGGCGAACCACTGGCAGCCGACCCTCGATCTGTTCCTCGACGCCGGGCGGCTCCCCGTGGTCTTCACCGCGACGGCCGTCCTGCAGGAGGTCACCGCCGAGATCTCGAGCTACGTCCGCGCCGACCGGGTGCTGCGGGTGTTCGGCACCGGCGGTGGCGCCGATCTCTACCAGGTGTGGCGCCGACCCGAGCCGAGCGTCAATTGACTGCGCGGCCGGCCGGGCCCCTGAGCGCCGTGCGGGCCTCGTCATGAGCCCCGTCGATCGCACCGGAACGCCGCTGGCCGCGCTGCGGCAGATCGCCCGCAGCGGCCCCGCCCCGGCCGCCGAGGTGCGCTGCGAGATGTGCGCCGCCGGCATTCCCGCGGCGCACTCGCACGTGGTCGACCTGCAGAGCCGGGCGCTGCTGTGCGCCTGCCGCCCGTGCTACCTGTTGTTCACCGACGAGCACGCGAAGCTGCAGTACCGTGCCGTGCCGGAGCGCTACCTGTCGCTGCCGGGCCAGGCGTTCGACGAGCAGGCCTGGGACGAGCTGCAGATCCCGGTCGGGCTGGCGTTCCTGTTCCGCGACTCGGTGCGGGACCGGATGGTGGCCTCCTATCCGGGCCCGGCCGGCGCGACCGAGTCCGACCTGCCGCTGCCGGCCTGGGACCTGATCGTTTCGCGTACGCCGCAACTCGCGATGCTGCGGCCCGACGTCGAGGCCGTGCTGGTGCGCCGCCCCGCGGGCGTCCCGGACGCGCAGTGCTTCCTGGTGCCGGTCGACGCCTGCTACGAGCTTGTCGGGCGGCTCCGCCTGCTGTGGCGCGGCATCGACGGCGGACGGGAGGCACACGAGGCCATCGAGCAGTTCTTCGCCCGGGTACGCGCGTTCAGCCGGCCCGCGCCGCCGGTCGGCGCGCCATGAGCAACTACCGGTTCACCGTCCTCGACGTGTTCGCCGAGCCGTTCGCGATCACGCCGCAGCTGACCGCCCGGCTGCGCGTCGAGGAGACCACCGGCCAGCGCATCCATGCCATCGTGCTGCGCTGCCAGGTGCGCATCGAGCCCCAGCGCCGCCGCTACGGCCCCACCGAGCAGGACGGGCTGCGCGGGCTGTTCGGCGAGCGGGAGCGGTGGGCGGACACCCTGAAACCGTTCCAGTGGATGCACTGCAACGCCACCGTGCCGGGCTTCGCCGACAGCACCGAATTCGACCTGGCGCTGCCCTGCACCTACGACCTCGAGGTGATCGGCACCCGTTACCTGCACGCGCTCGGCTCCGGCGACGTCCCGCTGACGTTCCTCTACTCGGGCACGGTGTTCACCCGCAGCGGCACCGGTTTCGGCGTGGAACAGATCCCGTGGGCGTGCGAGGCGAGGCACGCGATGCCGGTCGCGATCTGGCGGCAGATGATCTCGTCCTACTACCCGAACGCCGGCTGGGTGCGCGTCGGCTCCGACGTGCTGGCCGAACTCGCCGACTACCGGGCCCGGCACGGCCTGGTGAGCTGGGACGAGACCCTGCAGAAGCTCCTGGCCGCGGAGGAGGGGCTGGCGAGCTGAGCCCTCTTCCGCGGCGCCCGACGAGGTGGCCCGGCCAAAGGCCATCGGCGGAACGGCCTGCCTGTCTCAGTAGCGGAAGCGGGAGACCAGGCTCTGCAGCTGCTTCGACATCGCCGCCAGTTCCCCGGCGGAGTGGCGGGTGTCGTCGATCGTCTCGGTGGTGCGCCGGGTGGCGTCCGAGACGCCGGTGATGGTGGCCGCGATGTTCCCGGCGCCGTCGGCCGCGTCCGAGAGCGTGCGGTTCATCTCCTGGGTGGTGGCGGTCTGTTCCTCGACGGCGGAGGCGATCGTCGTCTGGATGGCGTTGATCTGCTCGATGATCGCGGCGATCTCGCCGATCGCGGCCACCGCGCCGGAGGTGTCCGACTGGATCGTCTCGACCCGGCGGGTGATGTCCTCGGTGGCCTTGGCGGTCTCTTGGGCCAGGTCCTTGACCTCGCTCGCGACGACCGCGAAGCCCTTGCCCGCGTCGCCGGCGCGGGCGGCCTCGATGGTCGCGTTGAGCGCCAGGAGGTTGGTCTGCTCGGCGATCGAGGTGATGACCTTGACGACGGTGGCGATCTCGGTGGAGGAGTCGCCGAGCCGGGCGACGGTCGCGTTGGTGGCGGCCGCGACCTCGACCGCCTGGGCGGCGACGACCGTCGCCTCCGAGGTCGAGGTGCTGATCGCGCGGATCGACGCGCCCATCTCCTGGGAGCCGGCCGAGACGATCCGCAGGTTGTTCGAGACGACGTCGGCGGCCGACGCGACCGATCCGGCCTGCTGGGACGCCTCGGAGGCGGCCGTGCCGACCGAGGTGGAGACCGCGGTCAGGTTCTCGGCGGAGCTCTGCAGGGTGGTGGCGTTCTCGGCGAGCTGCACGATGTCCGCGCGGAGCCGGACGATGCCGTGGTCGAGCGAGGTCGCCATCCGGCCGATCTCGTCCTTGACGGTCACCTTGGACGTGCGGGTGAGGTCGCCCTCGGCCAGGCCCTCGGCGACGTGGGAGACGCCGGCGACCGCGCGGCGCACCCGGTTGGCGACCCGGGTGCCGAGATAGACGCTGATGGCCACGCCGATGATCAGCAGGGCGATCACCAGGCGGGTGGCGGAGGTCTTCTGGTCCTGGCCCTTCTGGATGTTCGCGGCGACCTCGGTGGCCACGTACTTCTCGATCTCGGCCTGGTCGGCGAGCAGCACGTTGTGCAGCTCGGTGTACCTGGCCAGGTTGGTGGCGGCCTCCGCGGGCGTGAGGTTCGCCGGGATGCCGGCCAGGAATTCGAGGAACGTGTCCCAGTCGGCCTGCATCTTCGCGACCAGCGGCTCGCCGGCGGTGCCGTCGAGGCTCGCGGTCAGCTGCTGCAGGCCCTCGGCGACGTTCTTCTTCCTGGCCTCCCTGAGCGTGGCGACCTGCTGCGCCATCATCGGGTACGCCTTCATGGCGGTGTTGGCTCCGACGTAGGCCTCCAGGTTGAGCCCGACGCCCGCCGTGGTGCTCATGACCAGCAGGCCGCGCTTCTGCGCGGCGACCGCGGTGTCGCTCATCTCGAAGAGCGCCTGCAACGACACGACGGCGATGATCAGCCCCATGACGGTCGCGGCCAGAACCGCCGAGTTGATCTTTGTCCGCAACGAGCGGTTGTCGAACGCCGCTGCGAAGCCGCCGATACGCGCCACACGATTCTCCTGACTTGACGGGACCCTCGGATGTCTCTTCGGTCACCGCCGTGTGAAGCTGAGCACACCCCCGGACGGCCGGCCGTCAGCGCGGCGCCGCCGGGTAGGTCAGGCCGAATCCGTACGGGAAGAGCGGCGCCTTGCCGTCACCGTCGTTGATGGGCTGCTGGGCGGCGGACCGCATCCACGTCACGGGCAGCTTGCCGGTCGGCGGGTAGTCGCCGAAGAGCACGTCGGCCACCCCTCCGCCCTCGCTGCCCGGCAGCCAGGCGGCGACCAGGGCGTCCCAGCCACCGACCTCGGCGGCGATGTCGAGCGGGCGGCCGGAGACCAGGACCACGATCACCGGCACGCCCGCGGCGGTCAGCCGGGACAGCGTGGCCAGGTCGGTGGCGTCGAGGCTCAGGGAGCCGGGCCGGTCGCCCTCGCCCTCGGCGTACGGTGTCTCGCCGACGACGGCGATGGCCGCGGTGTAGGAGCCGTCGATGCCGGCGCCGTCGCGGTTGTAGGTGACGGTGGCGCCGCCGCCGACCGCGTCGCGGATGCCCCGCAGGATCGACGTGCCGGGGATGGTGTCACCGCTCGCGCCCTGCCACGTCGTCGTCCAGCCGCCGCTCTGGTTGCCCAGGTCGTCGGCGCTGCGGCCGGCCACGAAGATCTTCCCGCCGGACCTGGGCAGCGGCAGGACGCCGCCCGCGTTCTTCAGCAGCACCTGCGACTGGCGTACGGCCTGCCGGGCCAGGGCGCGGTGCGCGGCGCTGCCGATGGTGGCCGCATACGCCCGGTCGGCGTACGGGTGTTCGAAGAGCCCGAGCTCGAACTTCTTGGTGAGGATGCGCCGGTTGGCGTCGTCGATCCGCGACATCGGGACCTCGCCGGCCTGCACCGCGGCCCGCAGCGTGCCGATGAAGGTCTCCCAGTTCTCCGGCACCATGATCATGTCGAGGCCGGCGTTGACGGCGGTGGCCACCTCGGCCTGGGTGAAGCCGGGCCGGCCGTCGAGCTGGTCGATCCCGTTCCAGTCCGAGACGGTGAAGCCGCCGAAGCCGAGCTCGCCCTTGAGCAGGTCGGTGATGAGGTAGCGGGAGCCGTGCAGCTTGGCGCCGTTCCAGCTGCTGAACGAGATCATCACCGAGCCGACGCCGCGCTGCACCGCGGCGGCGAACGGCGGCAGGTGCACGGCCCGCAGGTCGGCCTCGCTGACCCGGGTGTCGCCCTGGTCGGTGCCGCCGGTGGTGCCGCCGTCGCCGACGTAGTGCTTAGCCGTGGCCAGCACCGAGGCGGGGCCGTTCAACGTGGCGCCCTGCAATCCGTCGACGACGGTGGTCATCGCCGCGGCGATCTCCGGCCGCTCGCCGAACGACTCGTAGGTGCGGCCCCAGCGGTCGTTGCGGGCGACGCAGAGGCAGGGCGCGAACGTCCAGTCCTGGCCGGCCCCGGTCACCTCCTCGGCGGTGGCCCGGCCGATCTGCTGGACCAGCGCGGGGTCGCGGGTGGCGCCCAGGCCGATGTTGTGCGGGAAGATCGTCGAGCCGTACACGTTGTTGTCGCCGTGCACGGCGTCGATCCCGTACAGGATCGGGATCCGCAGTGGGGCGGCCAGCGCGCCACCCTGGAGGGTGTCGTACATGTCGGCCCAGGCGGCCGGGGTGTTCGGCGTGGGCGCGGAGCCGCCGCCGGACAGCACGGAGCCGACCCGGTACGAGGTGATCTCGGAGGGGTTGATGGAGGCGCGCTCGGCCTGGGTCATCTGGCCGATCTTGTCGTCCAGGTTCATCCGGCCGAGCAGGTCGCTCACCCGCTGGGCGACCGGCACGGCCGGGTCCAGGTATGGCAGGGCGGCCGGCTTCGGCGAGCAGGCCGTGAGGGCGGCGGCCGCGACGAGCCCGGTCAGCGCGAGGGTGCGGGCGGGAGATCTCATGCTGGTCCTGTCCGATGGCGGCCGGTGACCCATCGTCGCATGGGAGCGCTCCCATGCCAATGTCCGCCGGCGACGCGGCAAATCGGTTGCCGCGGGCGGCGGGCTCCGCGACGATGATGACCATGACGTTCTGACGGACAGCACCCAGGTTCCCCCCCGGCGCGGCACCGCGCCGTGCGTCCGTACCGTCTCAGGAGAGAACGTCTTGTCTCAGCCACACACCCGGGCCACCGTCACCGTGTTCGCCTCACCGGCGAGCTGGATCGAGTCCGACGCCGTCGCGCAGTGCGAACAGGTGGCCGCCTTCGACGGCATGATCCATGTCGCCGCCATGCCGGACCTGCACCCGGGCAAGGGCGCACCCATCGGCGCCGCCATGTCGGCCACCGTTCTGTACCCGTTTCTGGTTGGTTCCGACATCGGCTGCGGGATCGCGGTGTTCCCCATCGACCTCAAGCGCGCCGTACCCGAGAGGCTCGCCACCCGCTTCCCGGACCTCGACCGCGCGCTGGACCCCGAACGGGACGCCGACGACCCGGCCTGGGCCGTCCTGGACGGCGACATCCCGGCCGGCCACCTCGACAGCCTCGGCACGGTCGGCCGGGGCAACCACTTCGTCGAGCTGGCCCGGATCGAGACCGTGTTCGAGCCGGACCACGCGCACCGGCTCGGGCTCGAGGCCGGCGACCTGGTGCTCATCGTGCACAGCGGCTCGCGGGGGCTGGGCGAGCGGATCCTGCGGGAGCACACCGCGGTGCACGGCGCGGGCCCGGCCGCCGATCCCGCCGCCTACCTGGCCGCGCACGACGACGCCGTCCGCTGGGGGTCGATCAACCGGCGGCTGATGGCGGCCCGGGTCGCGCACGCCCTCGGCGCCGAGCCCACCGCGCCGATCGTCGACGAGTGCCACAACCTGGTCGAGCTCCGCGACGGCGCCTACCTGCACCGCAAGGGCGCCGCGCCCGGCGACGGCCGCGACGTGCTCATCGCCGGCACCCGGGGCACCCGGTCCTACCTCGTCGCGGCCCACGCCGGGCCCGCGGCGAACCACTCCGTGGCGCACGGCGCGGGCCGCAAGATGTCCCGCGCCGACGCCCTGCGCCGCGGCCGGGCCAAGCACACGGTCGACGAGTTGCGCCGCACGCCGGTCGGGTCGCTGGTGGTGTGCGGCGACCGCCAGTTGCTCTTCGAGGAGGCGCCGACGGCCTACAAGCGCATCGAGCAGGTGATCGGCGACCTGGTCGACCACGGCCTGGCCACGCCGGTGGCCACCACCGTGCCCCTGGTCACGTACAAGACGGCCGACCTCGGCCCGGCGGCCCGCGACCGCCGGGACCACCGCCGCAAGCGGGGCCGGTCCTAGGGCGCACTCGGCAGACAACCGGGAGCCGCTCAGCGGCCGCGGCCCGGCACCGATCGACCTGGAGTGCGACCGTGGTGAATCTGCTGGGGCTCCGCCGGCCTGATCGACGCCGCGATCATCGGCACCGCGGTCGCCCTGGCCGCCGCCGGCTGAGGCGGAGTCCGTCAGCTCACCACGTGGCCCAGCTCCGCCGCGGCCGAGTACCGGTCGACGGCGTTGATGCTGCGGACCCCGAACGTGTGCGCGCCCGTCGGGGGAGCCGGCACGACGATCGCGGTGTTGCCGACCTGGCCGACCGTCACGCCGTCCAGCGTGACCTCGTACCCGGCGATCGGCGGCGCGACGAACGGCGACGACGCGGCCGGGGCCGTCCACGAGAGCCGCAGCAGGCCGGCGGCCGGCGTGTCCACCCGCAGTCCGCTCGGCGCCGCGGGGACCTCGTCGCCGCGCCAGATCTGCCCGAGCGACCGGTACGAGTACGGCGAGGGGTTGCCCGCCGCGTCCACCGCGCGCACGGCGAAGATGTAGACCCGGGGCGGCAGCGTCCCGCCGGTCGAGTACACGTACCGGGTGTCGGTGACCTTGGCGCGCAGTTGGTCGCTCTCGTAGACCTCGTAGCTGACCGCGCCGTGGTCGTCCGTCGACGGCGCCCAGGTGAGCGCGAGGCCCGCGCTCGTGTCGAAGACGAGCGGCCCGGGGCGGGTTGGCGCGGTGTAGTCCGCCGGCACCCCGGAGCAGTCGAAGCCGTTCAGCGTGCAGCCGGCCGGGGTGCCCTGCCCGTCCGCCACCCAGCCGAAGGTCGCCGACGACCCCGGCGCGAGCCTGCCGTTCCAGGACTCGTTGCGCACGGTGTAGTGATCGCCGGCCCGGGTGAACACGCCGCTGTAGGAGCTGGTGACGCGGGTACCGGCGGCGAGGTCGAACTCAACGCGCCAGCCGTCGAGCGTCGCCGCGGTGTCGTTGCGGACGGTGATGTTGCCGACGTATCCGGCCGGCCACTGCGCGACCCGGGTGAACACGGCGACGGCCGAGGCGGCCGAGACGGAGGAGGCGGCGACGGGTGCCGCGGGGGCGAGGACGGCGGCGCTCAGGGTGACCGCCACGGCGATACGGGCCGAGGGCTTCATATCGACAACCGTATATTGCTGCCGCCTCCGTGTCCGGCTCAGTATCCGTAGCGGGACTTCAGGTGGCGCCACCAGTCGCGCAGCATCCACCTGTCGAACTCGGTGATCTGCGTGGCGCTGCCCGCCTTCATCAGGAAGCCGCCGACGTCCGGGCTCCAGTCGTAGAAGTCGTCCAGGCCGAAGGTGTGGCCGACCTCGTGCAGGAAGATATGGATGTCGTCCTGATTCACCGCGCCGAGGAAGTATTCGCTGCCGACCCGCTGCCCCCAGTCGCCGCCCGCGCCGCCGCCGAAGCCCGCGGTCAGCCACAGTGACTGGTCGTAGTGGTGTGCCGCGCCGCCCGGGCAGTTCGGGTAGCTGCCGGACTGGTTGAAGAAGCGGCCGCACGGCGCGGAGCACTGCGGCGCGTCCTCGCGGATGTCGTTGACGTAGATGTCGACCGAGTCGTCCGTCCACTCGAGCTGGGCGCGCTCGCGGACCGCCCATCCGACGATGTTGACCGCGACGTCGGAGTAGGGCCAGCCGTTGTGCCCGGCCATCACGTCCATCCACTTCTTGAACTGGCGTCTGAGGGCCGCGTGGATGGCGTCGCGCTGCGCGGTGGTCACCCTGGCCGACGAGTCCCACCGTACGCAGTAATTCACGTAACCGCGGTTGGCCATGATCTGGTCCCAGCCGTAGTTGCGGAAGCCGTACAGGTCGGAGTAGGTGCTCTCCTCGTGCTGCCACACCTGGTTGAGCGCGGTGACGAGATTGGCCGGCGGGTTCCAGCCGCCGGCAGGCGGCGCGGTGGTGGGCGCGGTGGTCGGCGGCGTGGTGGCCGTCGGGCCGCCGGTCGGCACGGACGCGCCCGTGCAGGTGGTGCCGTTGAGGGCGAAGGACGCCGGCGGGGTGTGCGTGCCGGAGACGCTCGCCTGGAAGCCGAAGCTCGTCGCCGCCCCGGTCGCCAGCGACCCGTTGTAGGACGCGTTGGCGGCGGTGACCTGGGTGCTCGACTGGCTGACCGTCGCGTTCCAGCCCTGGGTCACGCGCTCGTCGGCCCGGAAGGCGAAGGCGAGCCGCCAGGCCGTCACCGGGTCGCCGAGGTTGGTGACCTGGACGTTCGTGGTGAAGCCGCCGCCCCACTGGCTGGCGACGGTGTAGTCGACCCGGCACCCGGTCGCCGCCGCGGCGGCCACCGTGACCGTCGCGCCGACCGCCGTGCAGGTGGTCAACAGGACCAGCAGCAGGCGCCCGCCCGTACTCCGCCTCATCGAAGCTCCCTCTATCGTGCGCGCAAGCGGCACAAATGCCGTCATGAAGTGCGCAGACTTTGTTTGAGTCGGCGCCATTATAGGCATAGATAGATGGGCATGGATAAAGAGGCGGCGCCGGCCCCAAGGTTCGGGGCCGGCGCCGCTTGTCGCAGGCTCGCCTACCTGAGCGGGACGTCCAGGTACGACCCGGCGGCGATCGTGACGGAGCCGCCGTCCGCGTTCTCGTCGTAGTAGAGCGGGTCGACCGTGTCGACGACCAGCGTGAGGGAGTGCCCGGCCGGCACGTCGTACGCGGTCGCCGACAGGTCGACGTCGAGGGCCCGGCTGCCGCCGCTGGTCGTCAGCCAGCTGGCGGGCGCGTGGGTGATCAGCTTGGCCGTGCCGATCACGTTGAGGTCGTAGAGGTACGCGACGACGGTGCCCTTCGCGGCCGTGCCGGTCAGCTCCAGGTGCAGCTTCGGTATGCCCCGGATGCGCCGCGGAGCGGAGGGCCGCTCCGACGCCCACACCCCGGCGCGGTACCGGTCGACGGTGGGCAGCCAGATCGACGGCTGCTCACCGGTCAGCGCGGCGACGCCGTTGGTGAGCAGGACGATGCCGCCGTCGGCGGTGGTGTTGCGGTCCGTCGGGATGCTCTTGTTCCAGCCGGTCTCGGCCGCGCCGCCGAGCAGGCCGGTGCCGTCCAGCCCGCGGATGTGGCCGAGCGGGTACCGGCTGGTCGTGGCGGCGAGGTCCGGCCAGTCCGGGTAGCTCTCGGCGGCGGCGTTGTAGGGCTTGACCAGCACCGCCGGCTCCCCGTCGATCCCGGTGTCGATCCCGGCCAGGTGCTGGTCGAACCACCGGTAGACGCTGTTCCAGACGTCGTTGTCCAGGCCGAGAACGCCGGTGAGCTCGGCGATCGCGTGGTCGCCGGGGCGCAGCTCGAGGCGCTTCGGGCCGGCCAGCCGGTCGTAGAAGTCCACCAGCTGATTCGGCGGGAAGATCGAGTCGCCCCACCCGTTCGCGATCAGGACGGCGGGCCGGCTGGCGTTGAGCGCGTCGAGGTACGTCTCCGCGGAGCGTACCCGCGACCACGCGATGACCTGGTCTGCGCTGCGGTTGGCGGCGAAGTCGTCGAGCTTGCCGCTGAGCTCCGGGCCCGGCTTGCCCAGCAGGTCGGCGGCGATCTTGAGCAGCCCGGCCGACTGCCGGTGCCGGGTCGAGTCCGCGTAGAGCGAGTAGGCCAGGTCGGTCCAGCCGCTCATCACCGCGACCGTCCGGATCCGCCGGTCGAACGCCGCGCCGAGCAGGCTGAGCCCGCCGCCGTACGAGATGCCCGCCGTGCCGATGCGTGCCGGATCCGCGGGCGTGTTCGCGATCGTCCAGTCGATCACCTTGGACATGTCGGCCATGTCCTTCGGCCCGGCCGTGTCGATCTCACCGCCGGAGAGCCACCACCCGCGCGGGGTGTAGGAGACGACGACGTAGCCCCGCCCGGCGAGGATCCTCGCCTGGGCGACGTACTCGAGGTCGTTGAGGCCCCAGCTGGCGGGGAAGACGATGGCCGGGTACCGCCCGGCGGCGGACGGGGCGACGACGTTGGCCTTGAGGGTCACCCCGCCGGAGCCGGGCAGGTCGACGAACCGGACCGGGGTCGTCGCCACGGCCGAGACCGCGGCCCGTGCCGCGGCGGGCGGCGCAGCGAAGGCGATCGCCGGGTTCGCGATGCCGGCCAGGACTGCGGCGGTGATCAGGGAGAGCAGGTGGATCAGCGGGGCCGATCGGCGTGGGGCCATGCGCACTCCTGGGTACAGGACGGCCGCTGTGTTGGCCTGAGTTGACAACGGCTGTGCAGCGGTTTGTGGCCGGAGCGTAGGAACCGGTACCGAGAGATTGAAGACGGTGACATTCTCGTTACCGGCCGGTAACGTATGGCGGTAGCCCGGAAGGAGCCTGACATTGCTGTACGGAGCCCAGACGGCGCGCCGCCGAGACGCTCAGCGAAACCGGGCTGCCATCATCACGGCAGCGAGCGAGGTGCTGAGCGGCCCCGAGCCCACCGCGCTGATGCCCGAGGTCGCCCGGCGCGCCGGCGTCGGGCAGGCGACCCTGTACCGGCACTTCCCGGACCGGCACGCGCTGACGGTCGCCGTCATCGGCCATCACCTGCAGGAGCTGGAGACCGCCGCCGCGGCCAGCACCGAACGGCCGGCGCTGTTCCGGCCGCTGCTGCGCCACGTGCTGCACTCGCTGATCGCGATGCGCCCGCTGGTGCTGCTCGCGCAGCGCATCGACCCCGGCGCCCGCCGCCGTTACATCCGGCGGGCCATCGCGGCCCTCTCACCCCCGCTGCGAAAGGCCCAGGAGAGCGGGTACGTCCGCCACGACCTGGTGCCCGACGACCTGATCCTGCTGTTCACCATGGTGCGGGGCGCCGCCGAGGCCACCGGCGACGTGGTGACCGGCCTGGTCGCGGGCGACCGCTCGATCGACCTGGTGCTCGACGGCGTCTTCCTCTGACGCCGGGGCGTCCCCTGTACAGGACCTGACTGACGTTCACCGGCCGCGGTGGTAGACCGTGAGCGGGTGGCGCCGACCGGGTTGTCTGGAGGACCGATGGAGAACACTCGGCTGGCGTCGTGCGCTGGCCGGTGAGGCTTCGCACCGGCCGGGCCCGGCCGGTCAGGGGCATCCTGCTCACGCTCGGCGCGGTGGCCCTGGGCGCGGCGTTTCTCCTGCTCGAGATTCGGCTGCTGTGGAAACCGCCGGCGTCGCTGCTTCCGGAATCGCCGGGCGACACCGCGGCGGCCACCGGTCAGTTCCGGTCGGCGGTGATCCAGCTCGGCGTCGCGCTGGGCGCGGTCGTCGCGCTGCTGTACACGGCGCGTGGCTATCGTCTGGCCCGCCGGGGGCAGATGACCGAACGCTTCACCAAGGCGTTGGAGCGACTCGGCTCCCCCGAGCAGTACATCCGAATCGGCGCGATACACGCGCTCGACCACGTCATGCGTGATTCGGTCGAGCATCACTCGGACGTGGTGGAGTTGCTTACCGCGTTCATTCGAGACCGGGCCCCGGCGTATCCACCGGAGCATGTTCCCGGGCTGTGGGAGGCCGCGGAGAGCCGGTGGGTGCATCCGCCGACCGGGACCGGCGCCCGGCCGAATCGGAACCGGTCGCCTGCGCGCGTGACAGGTGACCTGCAGGCCGCCTTGACGTCGCTCGCGAATCGTCCCCGGCGGCCCTACAGCGAGCGCGTGAGGGTCAGGCTCGGCGGTCTCGACCTCAGCGGGGCCGACCTGTCCCACGCGAGTCTGATCAACGCTGACCTTTCCGGTGCCGATCTGTCCCAGGCGAGGCTGCCCGGGGCCGACCTGTCGGGCGCCGTTCTGGCCGGCACCCGGCTGATCTCCGCGGACATGACCCAGGCAATTCTGGTCGGGACCGACTTCTCGGGTGGTGACCTCTCCCGGGCCATCCTGACGGAGGCCCGGCTGACCCGGGCCGACCTCGGCAGGGCCGACCTGCGCGGGGCATCCATGCGGGCGTCGACGTTGTTCGCAGCGGATTTGCGAGGGGCCGACCTGTCGGACGCGACGCTCGACGCCGCCAAGCTGACCGGTGCCGATCTCAGCGGCGCCATCGTGCGAAACGCTTCGGTGCGGGTGACGAACCTCGTGGGCGCGACGATGGACGGCGCCGACTTCGGCGGCACTCTGCTGGACGATGCCATCCTTCAACGCGGCGCGTCCGAGCCCGACGGTCTGCACGCATTCGGGCGCCGCCTCCGGACCGCATTGAACTGGCTCAATCTCACTTCGCTCGCCGGCGTTGGTGTTGCGGGAATCGGCCGTTCCCGGCTCGTCCACGCGGGCGGAATTCTGGTCGCGGGAAACTATCGTCTCGGCTACCCCAGGCAGGCCGTCTTCACCGTCGGCGGAGTCGTCATCACCCGGATGCCGGCCTCCTGGCTGCTCGACGAGGCGCGCTCCGAACTGCTCCAGCACGAGGTACGCCACACCACCCAGTACGCGATCCTCGGGCCGTTCTTCTGGCCCCTGTATCTGTTCGCGGCGCTGTGGTCGTACGTTCTGACCGGCAGCATGAGCTCGAGGAACCTCTTCGAGCGCTGGGCGGGGCTCGCGGCCGGGGGCTACGTCTCCGAAATTCCGCTGCGCCCCTGGCTGGCGCGCCTGCGCAGCCGCTGAACCGGCCTGTCTTGAGCGTCAGGGTTCCTCGACGCCGGAGATCCTGTACTTGTGCACGTCGGCGGACTGCACCGGCGGAAGCTCCGGGGGCGGACCGTCGCCGTTGCGAAACCGGAGCAGATGATCGTCGGACTCCCACCGCTCGTAGACGTTGATCCGTGTCGGGTCGAGCGGATCGGCCGCCTGCGTGAAGTCCAGGCAACCCGGCGCCAGGCGGGCCAGGCGGGCCGCCTCCACAACCCCGGCCAGGTACGGGTCGCGATCCGAGGGCTTCACGTGAAGCGCTCCGGCAACGATGATCAAAATAGCCCCCTTTTAGGACGTCTCCGCTGAAGCCAGCGATCTGACGATGCCACATCACCGCCCATACCGCTCCCTGCCGGGCAGGGTCCTGGGTGTACCGGTCTGCCGCCGCTCCGCCCGCACACGCTGGACTCGCCGGCCGGTCGCCGCTGCCGCGGGCGGACGTTCCGCTTCCGATCGGAGAGCGATTTCGACCTGCCCCAGGGCCGGCGGTGTCCGAGCTGTCGTCCTGGCCACGTTGACAAGGATCAGTCCTCCGGATCGCTGTCGTAGATGTCGAAAGCCAGTGGTATTCCGAGATCTGCGAGGCGGGAGAGGATTCGCGGCCCGAGCCAACCGTGTTGGCTGTCGATTTCGCGGTGTCTTCGAGCGGGCTCGCCAACTCCCACGTCGTATGCCCACGCCGAGCGGAAGCGGGATCCCGCCGGGAGACCGGCCCGCCGCGCTCGGACACGGCTGTCGGCTGCCGGCCGAGCAGCCGGCTGATCTCTTCGCCGGCAAGGGTTTCGCTCCGCACGATGAGCGTCACGCGGCTGCGGGGGGCCATGGACACCATGATCTCAAACGCGCGCCCACTCACGCCGGCCTCCGCGTCCGGCCGCCGATCGTGCCGGCAAACACGCCGGCTCGCCCGGCCGTCACTCCGGCGGGCGCACGACTTCCCCGAGCCGGGACTTCACTGTCGTTGTCGGCTCAGCGGCTTCCGCAGAATGTAGTTGAAGCCGAACTCGGTCTCGCTGGTGCGCACATCGGCGTATCCGAGCCGCAGGTAGAACTCGTGCGCCGTGATGCTGGCGCCGGTTTCCATGTGGTCGTAGCCCTCGTCCGCGGCGAGGCCCTCGATGTGGTGCATCAGCTGCCGTCCCACCCCACGGCCGATCATCGTCGGCTCGACGAACATGGTGAACACCTTGTTGCCGTCGCGGGACACCGTGCCGACAACGGCCTGTTCCTCCGCGGCGACGAACATCTGCCGCTCCCGGGCGAGCTGCTCGATTCGCCGGTCGGAGAAGTGCGCGCACATCCGCGCAATGATTTCCGCTGGATAGTCGCGACTGTTGACCTCGCGCAGGCATCGCACGATGATGCCGCTCACGGCCGGGCCGTCACGGGGCTGGAAGGTGCGAATCTCCACCGTTCCTCAATTCGGTCGGGTCTGCTGGGTGCAGCGGAAGTGCCCAGGGGCGCCCCGGCATCCACATGGCCCAGGGTTACGAGTCCCGTCGAGAAAAGCTAGTTATTGGCGAGCAGATTTTCTTCGGCGCGTTCGGGTGGTTGGCGCCGCGCCGTTCGCGGCGGCTCATCCCGGACGTCGTGTGTGGATCATCGGCGGGCCGATCTGGCCCGGACGCAGCGAGTGCGAGTATCCGGCCTGTGCCGCGCACGAGGCGCTGATCAATGCCGTCTTCGCCGATCGGGATGCCGCCATTCTGTGCCCCTATGACGTCGCGGGGCTCGACGGGACGGCGGTTCGCGATGCCTGGCGAACCCATCCGGTCATGGTCGACGACGGCGCCCGGCGGTCCAGCGAGGACTACATCGACCCGCTGGTGACCGCGGCCGGCTTCAACCTGCCGTTGCCGCCCGGCGCCGCGTCCATGGAGTACGACAGCGAATTGCGCCTTGCGGCGGTACGCCGGTTCCTGCGCGGGCACGCCCGCGGAGTCCTCGACGCCGACCGCGCCGACGATCTGGTGCTGGCGGCCGACGAGCTGACCGCCAACACGATCGAGCACTCCGCCGGCGGCGGCCGGATCACCATCTGGACCGAGCCGGGCCGGCTCGCCTGCCAGATCGACGACGGCGGACACCTGCGCGATCCGCTCGCGGGGCGCATCGTGCCGCTGCCGCGGACCGCGGGCGGCCGGGGTCTCATCCTGGCCAACCAGCTTTGCGATCTCGTGCGGATCCACACCACCAGCGACGGGACCAGCATCCGCCTGCATATGGCGTGCTGACCCGGCTCGCGCGGTGAGTGCGTGGCCGCTGACCGGGGGTGGTCAGTGAGGTTGCCGGACAGGGCTAGGCGGTCAGAGTGCCGCGTTGCCGTCCGTGGGTGCCGCCAGGCGGCGGACGGCCAGCAGGGCGATGTCGTCGGTGGGTTGTTCGGTGCCGATGTGCGCCATGATGGTGGTGCAGACCGTTTCGGCGTCGTCCGGGCGGGCCGCGGCGGCCAGGCGCTCGATGCCCACGTCGATTATCTCTCCGCGGTGTTCGACCAGGCCGTCGGTGTAGCAGACCAGGACCGCGCCGGGCGGAAAGTCGATGACCGTGGTGGTGCGGGCCATCGACGGCCGGCCGATGCCCAGGGGCGGGCCGACGGGGATCTCCGGCAGGACCGCCGGGCATCCGGGTGCGACCAGGATCGGCGGCAGGTGCCCGGCCAGCGACAGGTGAATGGTGGACCGGTCCGGGGAGATCATGCCGTAGAGCGCGGTGGTCAGGTTTCCGGTCTCGAAGTGGTGGACCTTGCGGTCCAGCAGCGTCAGCGCGGCGGCCGGGTCGTCGCAGACCAGGGCGTAGGCGCGCAGCGCGCTGCGGACGCGGCCCATCACCACGGCGGAGCCCAGGCCGTGGCCGGACACGTCGCCGATGACCACGCCGAGCCAGCCCGAGGGCAGCGCGAAGACGTCGTACCAGTCTCCGCCGATGCCGAAATCGTGTCCGGGCACGTAGCGGGCCGCCAGGTCGACGCCGGGTATGCCGGGCAGCTTCGTCGGCAGCAGGCTGCGCTGCAGGGCCAGGGCGGCCGCCTGGTCGAGCTTGATGGAGCGGATCTGCCCGGCGATGCTGGCCCGGTCGGCGACGAGCCGCAGCAGGTGGATGTCGTCGGGGGTGAACACGCGATGGGTGAGGCTGCCGATGTGCAGGACGCCGACCACGTCGTCGCCGGCGAGCATGGGCACGCCCAGCAGTGACCGGATGCCCTTGTCCACCAGTATCGGGTTGACGACGTCGTCGGGGGTGAGGTCGGAGATGGCGAGTGGCTGTCTGGTCTGGGCGATCCGGCCGGCGAAGCCGCGGCCGATCGATACCCGGAAGCCCTGCCGGACCTCCTCCTCGAGGCCCTTCGCCGCGGTCGCGACGAGTTGCCGGGCGTGCACATCGACCAGGAGAATGGCGGCGGTGTCGACGTCGAGCAGGTCCCGGACGCGGTCGAGCAGCTCGTCGAGCAGGTCCGCGACGGCCAGTCTTGACAGGGCCGTGTCGGTGATGGCCTCGAGCCGGCGCAGCCGCTCGTCGTCTCTGATTCCCTCGACCTCCGGCACGTCAGCAGCCTAATACCTAAGTGGTTTGCGCCAGCGCGACCGGGCCGGTCAGGAGCCCTCGGAGGAGTGGCCGGGGAACAGGTGCGCCGCCGGGTCGACGGCGACGGCGGCGTTGTTGACGGCGGTGGCCGCCTCGCCGAAGCCGGTCGCGATCAGCCGCACCTTGCCGGGGTATTCGGCGATGTCGCCGGCGGCGAAGACCCGCGGGAGGTTGGTGGCCATGGTGCTGCCGACCACGATGTGACGGCGGTCGAGTTCCAGGCCCCAGCCCGCCAGGGGGCCGAGGTCGGCGGTGAAGCCGAGGGCGGCGACCACGGTGTCCGCCGGCACCCGCTGCGTCGACCCCTGGTTGTCGGCGATCTCGGCGGCGGTCACCCGGCCGTCGCCGTGCAGGGCGGTGACCTGGGCATTGACCAGGATGCGTACGGAGAGTGCCTGGACGCGGTCGACCGTCGTCTGGTGTGCCCGGAACCGGTCGCGGCGGTGCACGACGGTGACCGACCTCGCCACCGGGTGCAGGGCGAGCGCCCAGTCGAAGGCCGAGTCACCGCCGCCGACGATGACCACGTGGTGGTCGGCGAGGTCGTCCAGGCGCGGCACGAAGTAGACGACGCCGGCGCCCACGTAGCCGTCGGCGGCCGGTAGCGGCCGGGGGGTGAATCCGCCCAGCCCGCCGGTGATGATGACGGCGCCGGCGACGACCTGGTTGCCGTCCGCCAGCCGCAGCAGGGGGGAGGGGCCGCGGTAGGAGAGGTCCTCGGCGCGCACGCCGAGCAGGTAGTGCGGCGCGAACGGCGCGGCCTGGGCGACGAGGTTGGCGACCAGGTCGCGTCCCTTGATCGTCGGGAAACCCGCGACGTCGAGGATGTCCTTCTCGGGATAGAGGGCGGTGATCTGCCCGCCCGGCTCGGGCAGCGTGTCGATGACGGCGACCGTCAGGCCCCGGAAGCCGGCGTAGTAGGCCGCGAAGAGGCCCGAGGGTCCCGCGCCGATGATGGCGACGTCCACCTCGAGCATGCCGCCGTCGCCGCCCTTCCGTCGCACGGAACCACGAATCGCATCTGGTTGACGGTAGGCCGATGGTACCCCCGGGGCAACGGACGACGCGGCGTGAACGCCGCGTCGCGGGCCGCGAAAATTTCTCGGCGTACCGGCGAACAAAGTGCGGTGGCGGCGTGACTAACACAGTGAAATGCCCACCACAGCGGAGGAGAACCGCCATGTACCGTCCGTCGTTTCACCGTCTCGTCACCGCCGGCGTGCTCGCCCTCGCCGTGCTGGCCACGGCGGTACCCGCGTCCGCCTCGAATGACACCGCCGGCGGGACCCTGAGCGGGCGGGGCAAGGCCGCGTCGCCCGCCGCCGTGGTCCCGGCCGGGTCCGTCCTGAGTGTCCGGGGCGCCGGCCCGTACCGGATCGGCGCCCGCCAGCAGGCCCTGGCCGCGGCCGGGCTGCTCGACTGGGTCGCGCCGGATCCCGGGTGCGACGTCGCGCACGCGGGCGCGACCGGGGCCTGGGCCGGCGTGATCATTCTGGCGTTCCGCAACGGACGGCTGGTGGAGGTCGGCACCGCCACCGTGCCGCCCCGCTCGCCGGCCGGAGCCTCGGTCGGCATGAGCTGGACCGAACTCGAGGACATCTACGGCCGCCGCGGCCGGCTGATCCACAACGCCGACGGCGAGCAGGCCTACCTGGTGCGCGCCGGCTCCGGGGTGGAGCTGTACACCGGGCACCCGATCCGCCAGGGCGTCGGCTACTACCAGGCGGGACCGGCCGACTTCGTCCTGCGCAACTTCCGGAGCGGAACCGCCTGCTGACCAGCGCCGGATGCGCCCGGACCGGAGGTCCGGGCGCATCCGGTCAGGGCGCGCCCGGCGGTGATCGACGGCTCGGATGAAAATTGTTCATTGGTGCCAGCCGTCCGCGGTCCGCCGCCATTCGGTTTCCGAGCGGGTCTCGAAGCGGCCGTCGCGCCAGTGCCGGACCCGCAGGCACAGGCGCTCGCCGGAGAGTTCGAGGACCGTGTATGACTGGCTCTCGCCGGCTCGTACCCGGCGGGAGCAGGCCGTCCCGCTCATCAGGCCGATCATGTGCCGCCCGAGGCCCGGCCGGGTGAGTGACAGGTCGGCCTGCGCCGCCACGTGGTCGTGACCGCAGACGACGACGTCGACGCCGGCCAGGGCCGCCGCCCGCAGCGCCCGCCCCGCGCCGTGCAGCAGCGTCAGCCCGGGGCGCTGCACCGACCGAAACACCGGATGGTGCACCATCAGCACCCGCAGCCGGGCCGGTCCGGTGAACGCGGTGCCGATCCGGGCCACCTGCCCGGCGTCGACCCGCCCGTTCTTCCACAGATAGGGCCGCGCGGTGCTCAGGCCGAGCACCTGCAGGCCGTCGGCGTGCAGCACCGGCTGCGGCTGCGCGTGCACGAACTCCCGGTATCCGGCGAGGGGGCGCACCGCCCGGGTCAGCACCCGGTCCAGCGGCAGGTCGTGGTTGCCCGGCACGCTGGTCCACGGCCGGCCGATCGACTCCAGCAGCGATTTCGCCGCGCGGAACTGCCCCGTCCGCGCCCGCATCGTCAGGTCGCCGCTCACCAGCACCCGGTCGACGTCCTGGCTCGCCAGGTCCGCGCGCAGCCCGGCCACGACGTCGGGGTCCTCGGCGCCGAAATGCAGATCGGTGACATGGACCAGGCGCATGCTGGGAGCCTATATCCATCCGGTACGGGCTACCGGATCTTTCCGGCCGGGGGCCCGCGATGCCGTAGCCTGGTCGTCTGTCGCGTCGCAGCGGCCTGGAGGGACGGCGTGATGCGGGTGTTGATGGTCGCGCCACCGGGCGCAGGCAAGGGCACGCAGGGCGCGGTGATCGCCGCGCATTTCGACATCGCGCACATCGCCACCGGCGACCTGCTCCGGGATCACGTGGCCAGGCGGACCGAGCTCGGGCTCGCGGTGCGCCATCATCTGGACAACGGCGATCTGGTGCCCGACGAGATCGTGCTGGACATGGTCCGCGACGCGATGGTCACTGCCAAGGAGCGCGGCGGCGGTTACGTGCTGGACGGCATGCCCCGCAACCTCGCGCAGGCCCGGTCGCTGTACCGCGCGGCGCAGACCCTCGGCATGACGGCGAACGTCGCGCTGCATCTCAAGGCCGACGACGACGAGCTCATGCGCCGGCTGCTGGCCCGCGCGGCCCTGGAGCACCGCACCGACGACACCGAACCGGTGATCCGCCGCCGGCTCGCGCTGTATCAGGAGGCGACCTTTCCGATCGTCGGCTGGTACGCCGAGCGCGGCATTCTGGTCTCGGTCGACGCGATGCAGCCGGTCGAGCGCGTCGCCCGGCAGATCCTCACCGCGCTGGAGACGATGCGCCCGCTGCTGGAGTACGTGCCGGACCATGCCCGCCGCCCGATCGACCTGACCAGCCTGGGCGCCGCGTTCGGAGTCGACGTTCCCTAGGGCGCCCTAGGCGTCGATGCCGAGCCCCGCGTGGTAGTGCGAGGGCAGCGCGGCGGACGTCGCCGCGAAGCTGGTGAGCGCGTCGATGACGCTCGTCAGGTGCGCGCGCATGACCCGCTCGGCCGCCTCGGGATCGCGCCCGCAGACCGCCTCGACGATGGCCAGGTGCTCCGGAAGCGACACCGACGGGCGGCCGGGCACCAGGGAGAGCCGGAACTGGTGGCGCACCATCTGCCCGTTGAGCTGGTCGATGATCCTCGTGGCGGAGGAGTGCTGCGCGATGGCGCGGATCCTGGCGTGCAACTGCGCGTTCAGCTCGGAGTAGCGCAGCATGTCCGTGTTCTGCACGGCCGAGGTCATCTGCTCGCCGAGAGCGCGAAGCTCGGCGATCTCGTCGTCGGTGATCCGCTGCGCCGCGCGGGCCGCCACGAGGCCCTCGACGGCGCGCCGGATCTCGGTGATCTCGATCGCCTCGTCGAGGGAGATCTCGCGGACCCGGGCGCCGCGGTTGGGCTGCAGCTCCACCAGCCCCTCGTTGGCCAGCCGGGTGAGGGCGTTGCGGAGCACGAACCTGCTGGTGGCGTACCGTTCGACCAGCTCGGTCTCGATGAGCCGCTGCCGCGGTGCGTACTCCCCGCGCAGGATGGCCGCCCGGAGCTCGATCAACACGTCAGCCGGCATTGCGGATGTACTCCTCGTCGGTGTAGCTGTGGTCGCCTCGGTCATCGCAGGTTACGCGGTGTCCGGGCGGCGACCCTTCTTCGCCAGTTGTATCAGCCCGTACACGTGGCTCCGGAGCTCGGCGAACCGCGGCGCCGACCGGGTCGACAGCTGGTCGCGCTCGTCCGGCAGGTCGATGCGGACATCCTCCAGGACGACCGTCGGCCGGTCGGACAGCACCAGCACCCGCTCGCCGAGGTAGATCGCCTCGTCGATGTCGTGGGTGACGAACAGGACGGTGACGCCGAGCCGGCGCCACAAGCTGCGGACCAGGTCCTCGAGGTCGGCCCGGGTCTGCGCGTCCACGGCGGCGAACGGCTCGTCCATCAGCAGGACGCTCGGCTCGTAGGCCACCGCCGGCACGCGCAGCGCCGGCCGGGTCAGCGCCGGGGCGGAGGTCATCAGGGCAGCAGCTTGTCGAGGTCCGGCTGCTCGGTGATCAGCCCGTCCTGCTTGGCCAGATCGGCGAGCAGTTGCACCGAGTCGCGGTCGACGGTGGCCGGCCACCTCGGCAGGATCAGGTCCTGCTGCACCTTGGGATCGATCTTCGTGTACGTGGTCAGCGCGGCCCGGGCCTCGTCGGGGTGTGCCGTCGCGTACGCCATCGACTTGGCCATCGCCGCGGTGAAGCCGGAGACCGCCTTGGGGTTCTGCGCGGCG
Source organism: Actinoplanes sp. NPDC026623 (assembly GCF_040638275.1). NCBI lineage: Bacteria > Bacillati > Actinomycetota > Actinomycetes > Micromonosporales > Micromonosporaceae > Actinoplanes > Actinoplanes sp. NPDC026623. The sequence continues at coordinate 24,197 of NZ_JBEZXZ010000025.1, forward strand.
TAGCTCTGCGAGGTGAAGTACATCGCCACGGTGAGGTCGGGATCGGTGCCGGCGTAGTTGGAGACCACCTGCCGGTCGCCCTGGCCGGTCGCGATGGTCAGGAAGGGCTCGACCACCTGCCCGGCGTCGACGTCGCCCTTGGCGATCGCGGGGACGATGTCGGGGAACGCCAATTCGACGTACTTGATGGTGGAGGGGTCGGCACCGGCGTCCCGGACGACCTTGTTGATCGTCGTGGTGTTGATGTTCTTGAGGGTGTTGACGGCGACGCGCTTGCCGGCGAGGTCGGCGGCGGTCCTGATCGGGCTGTCGGCCTTGACGATGACGGCGCCGAAGTCCTTGCCCGGGGTCCCGGTGGAGGCGACGCCGGACGAGACCGCCTTCAGCGGCAGGCCCTTGGACTCGGCCAGCAGCAGCGACGTGGTGTTGCTGAAGCCGAACTGGTACTGGCCGCTGACGACGCCGGGGACGATGGCCGCGCCGCCCTGCGCCGTCTCGAGGGTAACCTCGAGGCCCTCCGCGGCGAAGAAGCCCTGCTTGAGGCCGAGGTAGATGGGTGCGACGTCGACGATCGGGATGACGCCGACCTTGACTTCGGTCGTTCCTGAGGCCGACGTCGATCCGTCGCCCGATCCGTCGGAGCAGGCGCCGGCGAGCAGGGCCGCCGAGACGGCGAGCAGCAGGGCGGGAAGGTGGCGCGGGCGGACGGCGCCGGCGGAACGCTGGGGTCGCGACATGGGGTCCTCCAGGGGACGCTCGAGAGGCCGAGAGAGCGGACGTTACAGATATTGTCAACAATTGTGAAGGCAATCCTGAGCAAGATTGTTGACAAGGTTGTTGACGCTGATACGGTTCCGCCAACCGCGATGGAGGATCGATGACATTCGTGGCATCCCACTACGTCGTGCGGTCGGTCGACCGCGCCGACCCGGAGACCATCGCCGCCCTGCGCGACGCGGGCGTCGCCACCGGACACGAGGCGGCGGGCCGGATCGGCCTGCTCGGACCCGCGATACAGGCGCGCCGGTCCGGCGCCGTGATCGCGGGCTCCGCGATCACCGTGTCCTGCCCGCCCGGGGACAACCTCATGATCCACGCGGCCGTCGAGGTGTGCCGGCCGGGCGACGTCCTGGTCGTGACCACGACCTCGCCCTCCACCGACGGGATGTTCGGCGACCTGCTCGCGACCTCGCTGATGGCGCACGGCGTCGCCGGGCTCGTGATCGACGCTGGGGTCCGCGACCTGGCGGCGCTGCGCGAGATGGGCTTCGGGGTCTGGTCGCGTGCCGTGCACGCGCAGGGCACGGTCAAGGCCGGCCCGGGGTCGGTGAACATTCCGGTCGTCGCCGCCGGCCAGATCGTCCGGCCCGGCGACATCATCGTCGCCGACGACGACGGGGTCCTCGCCCTGCCGGTGGCCCTGGGCCCCGGCACGGCCGCCGCCGCCGCGAAGCGCCTGCAGGGCGAGGCCGCGAAGCGCGCCCGGCTGGCCGGCGGCACGCTCGGCCTCGACATGTACGGCCTGCGGCCCCTGCTCGCGGAGCTCGGCGTGCAGTATGTGGACCGCCTGCCGCAGGACGGTGCGCGGTGAGCCACGACGTCGACGGGATCCGCTGCATGCAGTTGCGCGGCGGCAGCTCGAAGGGCGCCTACTTCCTCGCCGGGGACCTGCCCGCGGACCCGGGCGAGCGCGACGACCTGCTGCTGCGCGTCATGGGCTCCCCGGACGAGCGGGAGATCGACGGGATCGGCGGCGGGCACCCGCTGACCAGCAAGGTGGCGGTGATCCGGCCGTCCGGCGCCGCGGACGCCGACGTCGACTACCTGTTCCTGCAGGTGGTGCCCGGCCGGCCGATCGTCACCGACGCGCAGACCTGCGGGAACCTCCTCGCCGGGGTCGGGCCGTTCGCGATCGAGCGGGGGCTGGTCGCGGCCCGCGACGACACCACCGACGTCCGCATCCGGATCATGAACCCCACGGTGAGCCGCGTCGAGGCGCGCGTGCAGACGCCCGGCGGCCGGGTGCGCTACGACGGTGACACCGTCATGGCGGGCACGCCGTTCCCCGCCGCGGGAATCCGCCTCGAGTTCCCCGGGGACGACGCGGGCGTCTTTCCCACCGGGCGGCTCGTCGACACGTTCGCCGGCGTCGAGGTCACCTGCGTGAACGCCGGCATGCCGGTGGTGCTGGTGCGCGCCGCCGACCTGGGCGTCGACGGCGCCGAGCCGCCGGCCGTGCTCGAGGGCGACCGCCGGCTGCGGTCGGCGGTCGAGGCCATCCGGCTCGAGGCGGGACCGGCGATGGGCCACGGCGACGTCCGGGACACCACCGTTCCGAAGATCACCATCGTGTCGCCGCCCCGGCAGGGCGGCACCGTGGCCACCAGGACCTTCATCCCGCACCGGGTGCACGCCGCGATCGGCGTGCTCGGCGGCGTCTCCGTCGCGGCCGGGGTGCTGGCGCCCGGCACCGTCGCGAGCTCGCCCGTGCCGGCCGGCGGACTGGTCCGCATCGAGCACCCGACCGGCGTCTTCGATGTCCACCTGGACCTCGGCGGCGGCGGCGCGGCGACGACGCTGCGCCGGAGCACCGTCGTGCGCACCGCCCGCAAGCTGGCCGACGGCCTGGTCTGGCCGCGCAGTGGAAAGGCAATCGGATGAGCCACCCGCACGATCCCGACCGGCGCCGGGACATCGCCCACGTCGGACCGATCGAGCTGTACACGCCCGTGCTGGAGGAGTCCCGGGACTTCTTCGTGAACGTGCTGGCGCTGCGCGAGGTGCACCGCGACGACACCTCGGTCTACCTGCACACCTGGGACGACTACCAGTCCTGGACGATCCGGCTGGTGCGGCGCGACGCCGCGGGCATCGGCCGCACGTACCTGCGCGCCGCCGGCCCGGAGGCCCGCGACCGGCTCGCCGGGCAGATCGAGGGGACCGGTCCGGGCCCGCACCGGGTCGTCGACGACGTGCGCGGCCTCGGCGAGGTCTTCCTCTTCGCCGATCCCGACGGCCACGAGTTCGGCCTGTACTGGGACGTCGAGTGGTATCGGCCCGACGCGAGCGACACCCCGGCGCTGAAGAACCAGGCGGCGGCCTACCCCGGCCGGGGCGCGAATCTGCGGCGGCTGGACCACGTCAACTACCTGACCGCCGACGTGCCGGCCACCTCGGCGTTCCTGAGCGACGTGCTCGGCGCGCGGTGCACCGAGCAGATCGTGAAGGACGACGGCGGACCGCAGGCCGTCTGGTACTCGGTCGGCAACAAGACCTACGACCTGGTCTACACCGAGGACTGGACCGGCACCCGCGGGCGCCTGCACCACGTCGCCTTCGCCACCGACACCCGCGAGGAGATCCTGCGCGCCGCGGACGTCTGCCTCGACGCCGGCGTGCACATCGAGACCGGCCCGCACAAACACGCCATTCAACAGACCTTCTTCCTGTACGTGTGGGAGCCGGGCGGCAACCGCATCGAGATCTGCAACGCCGGTGCCCGGCTCATCCTGGCGCCGGACTGGAAGACGATCAGCTGGACCCGCGAGGAGCGGGCCAAGGGCCAGGCGTGGGGGCTCAGGACCATCGACACCTTCCACACCCACGGCACCCCCGTGGTGCCGCCCGCCTCATGACGGCGCACGGGGTTCGCATCGCGCTGCTGGGCCTGGGCGAGGCCGGGCGGGAGATCGGCCGCGACCTCGTCGTCGCCGGCGCGGACGTGCGCGGCTTCGATCCGCGGCTCGACCCGCCGGCCGGGGTCGAGCGCCGGGCGGACGACGCGGACGCCGTCCGCGACGCGGACCTGGTGCTGAGCGTCAACAGCGCGCACGACGCCGTGCCGGCGCTGGAGAGCTCGCTGCCCGCGCTCGCCGCCGGCAGCATCTGGGCCGACCTGAACACGGCGGCGCCGGCGGTGAAGGCCGACCTGGTGCGGCGGCTCGCCGGCCGGGACGTCGCGGTCGTGGACGTCGCGCTCATGGCCCCGGTGCCCGGGCGGGGCCTGCGCACGCCGATGCTCGTCGCCGGCGAGGCCGCCGGCCGGTACGCCGAGATCCTCGGGGCCCTCGGCGCCGAGGTCACCGTCCAGCCGGGCCCGGCCGGGGAGGCGATCTCCCGCAAGCTGCTGCGCAGCGTGTTCTACAAGGGTGTCGCCGCCGCGGTGGTGGAGGCGCTGACCGCGGCCGAGGCGGCCGGCTGCGAGCCGTGGCTGCGCGAGAACATCGGCGCCGAGCTGGCGGGCTTCGACGAGCGCACCATCGACCGGCTCGTCGACGGCACCCGCCGGCACGCCCGGCGCCGCGCCGACGAGATGACCGCGGCGAGCGAGCAGCTTGTCGCGCTGGGCGTGCCCCCGCGCGTCGCCGCCGCCGCCCGTGACCTGCTGATCGAGCTGCGAGACCAGGAGTCACCATGATCATTGACTGTCACGGTCACTACACGACCGCGCCGGCCGCGCACACCGCGTGGCGGGAGGCCCAGCAGGCGGCGTTCCGGGCGGGGGAGCGGCCCCCGCCGTACCCGGCCATCTCCGACGACGAGATCCGTGCGTCGGTCGAGGACAGCCAGCTGCGGCTCATGGCCGAGCGCGGCATCGACCTCACCGTCTTCTCGCCGCGCGCCTCCGCGATGGGACACCACTTCGGCGACGAGGCGGTCAGCGCCGCCTGGGCGCGGGCCTGCAACGACCTCATCGCCCGGGTGGCAGGGCTGTACCCCGACAGGTTCATCGGCGTCTGCCAGCTGCCGCAGTCGCCCGGCGTGCCGATCGCCAACTCGGTCGCCGAGCTGCGGCGCTGCGTGAATGAGCTGGGGTTCGTGGGTTGCAATCTCAACCCCGATCCCAGCGGCGGGCACTGGACGTCGCCGCCGCTGACCGACCCCGCCTGGTTTCCGTTGTACGAGGCGATGGTGGAGCTGGACGTGCCGGCCATGGTGCACGTGTCCGCGGTGACCAATCCCAGCTTCCACGCCACCGGCTCGCACTACCTCAACGCCGACACCACGGCGTTCATGCAGCTGCTGGAGTCCGACCTGTTCGAGACCTTTCCCGGCCTGCGACTGATCATCCCGCACGGCGGGGGAGCGGTGCCCTACCACTGGGGACGCTTCCGGGGCCTCGCCGACATGCTCGGCCGGCGGTCGCCCGCCGAGGCGGTGATGGGCAACGTCCTCTTCGACACCTGCGTCTACCACCAGCCCGGCATCGACCTGCTCTTCGACGTCATCGACGTCGGCAACCTGCTCTTCGGCTCCGAGATGGTCGGCGCCGTACGCGGCATCGATCCGCTGACCGGGCACCACTTCGACGACACCCGGCGCTACGTCGACGCGCTGCTGCTCGCCCCCGGCGACCGCGTGAAGGTCTACGAACGCAACGCCCGGCGGGTCTATCCGCGGCTGGACGCCGCGCTGAGCAGGCGCGGCATCTGCTAACCATATTGCTTGCGAGATTGTTGACATTCGGCGTAACGTCCGCCGTGCCTTGCCCCCGACGATGAGGCGGACCCCATGCGACAGTCCTCCACAGCAGACAGACGCCTCCGGCCGTACGGGCGGATCGGCGTCGCGGCGCTGGCGGTGACGCTCGTCGCCACCCTGACCGCGAGCGCCGCGGCCGGCGGCACGCCGGCGCGCACCACCGCGGACGGCCTCGCCGGCCTGCCCGCCGTCGCGCCGGTCATGGCGTGCGCCGACGTGATGGGGCTCGACCTCGGCGGCGTCACCGACGCGCCGGTCACCATCCGCTCGGCGGCCGTCGTGACCACCGGGGCGCCGGCGCCGTACTGCGAGGTCCGGGGCACCATCGCGCCGGCGGACACGATCGTCCTGCGCCTGCCCGTCAACGGCTGGACCCAGCGCTACGTGCAGACCGGCTGCGGCGGGCTCTGCGGCAGCGCGAACATCAATGTCCCGCAGGCGGCGGCCTGCCCCCCGATCGCGGACGGCACGGTGGCCGCCGCCACCACCGACATGGGCCACCAGGGCCGCAACGACGGCTCGTGGGCCGCCGGAAACCCGCAGGCGCATATCGACTTCGGCTACCGGGGCGTGCACGTGACGGCCGAGACCGCCAAGGCGATCATCGCGGCGTTCTACGGCCGGGCGCCGGCCTACTCCTACTTCACCGGCTGCTCGGACGGCGGCCGCGAGGCCCTCATGGAGGCCCAGCGCTACCCGCACGACTTCGACGGCATCGCCGCCGGCGCGCCCGCGAACAACATGGCCGTGCAGAACACCTTCCACCACGCGTGGAACGTCCTGACCAACCGGGACTCCAACGGCGACTACATCCTGCTGGCCGACCGGCTGCCGCTGATCCACGCGGCGGTGCTCGCCGCCTGCGACAACCTGGACGGCCTGGTCGACGGCCTGATCGACGACCCGCGACTCTGCCACTTCGACCCGGCCCGCCTGCTTTGCCGCCCGGGCCGGGACCCGGCCACGTGCCTGACGGCGGCGCAGGCCGCCGTCGTGCGGCGGTTGCACGACGGCGCCGTGGACGCGCGGGGCCGCCGGCTGGAGCCGGCCATCTCCCACGAATGGGGATCCGAGCTCGAGTGGACCCTGTTCGTGCCGTCGGCGCAGGGCCAGACCGTCGGCAGCGAGAACTTCGCGCTGTCCTACCTGCGCTACCTGGCCGACCCGAACGACCCGGACCCGGACTACCGGCTCTCCGACCTGGCGCTCACCGTCGCCTCGTTCTGGTCGACCGTGCTGCCGTCGTCGACCTACCTGTCCGCAATGGACCCCGACCTGGGCGCCTTCCGGCGCGCCGGTGGGAAGCTGCTGCTCTGGCACGGCTGGAACGACCAGCACATCTCACCCCAGACGACGCTGATCTACTACGACGCGATGCGCGCCACCATGGGCGCCGCGAACGTCGACCGCTTCGCGCGGCTCTACCTGTTCCCGGGCATGGCGCACTGCGGCGGCGGGGACGGGCCGAACACCTTCGACGTGCTCACCCCGGTGATGGCCTGGGTGGAGAGCGGCCGGCGGCCCGCGCGGATCGTCGCCGGCAGGGTCGCGGGCGGCGCGGTCACCCGCATCCGGCCGGTGTACCCCTATCCGGCGGTCGCCCGCTACGACGGCACGGGCAGCATCGACGACGCGGCGAACTTCGCCGGTTACACCCCGCGCCGGCCGGTCCGCAACGATGCCGACTGGGTCGGCCGGCGGCTGTACTCGCACGGATACCAGACCTGGCCGCGGGCCGTTGGCGGCAAGCTCGTCCTGCGTACCCGGCCCTGACCGCGCCGGGGTCGCTAACGTGTGCGGGGTGGAGCTCGACTTCTCGGACGCCGATTTTCTGCGGGACCCGTACCCGGCGCTCGGCCGGCTGCGCGAGCACGCGCCGGTGAGCTGGCACGCCCCGACGGGCAGGTGGCTGGCGGCCGGCCACGCCGCGGCGAACGCCGTGCTGCGCGACCGGCGGCTGGGCCGGTTCTGGCACGACCGGGAACCGGCCGCGGTCTACGAGCCGTTCAACCTGCTGCACCGCAACCAGATGATGGAGAACGAGCCGCCCGTGCACACCCGGCTCCGCTCGCTGGTCGCCAAGGCCTTCGCCCGCGGGCACGTGGAGCGGCTGCGCCCGGCCGTGGACGCGGAGGCCGCCGCGCTGCTGGCCGCCGCCGGGCCGGAGTTCGACCTCCTCGCCGAGTTCGCCGAGCCCCTCGCCGTCACGGTCATCGCCGAGCTGCTCGGCGTGCCCGGACCGGACCGGCACCGGCTGCGCCCCTGGTCGGCGGCGCTGGTGCGGATGTACGAGGTGTCGCCCTCCGCGGAGGCGGAGGCCGCCGCGCTGACCGCCTGCCGCGAGTTCGCCGCGTACCTGGGCGACCTGGCCGCCCGCCGCCGCGCGGAACCGCGCGATGACCTCGTCTCCCACCTGGTCGCGGTCCGCGACGGCACCGACCGCCTCTCCGGCGACGAACTCGTCGCCTCGGCGATCCTGCTGCTCAACGCCGGCCACGAGGCGTCGGTCAACGCGCTCGGCGGCGGCGTGGTGGCGCTGCTGCGGCACCCCGGCCAGCTGGCCCGGCTTCGCGCGGACCGCACGTTGATACCCACCGCGGGCGAGGAGATGATCCGCTTCGACCCGCCGCTGCACATGTTCGTCCGTACCGCGGCGGCCGACGTGCCGCTGCCCGGCGCGACCGTCCCGGCCGGTGCGGAGGTGGCCGCCCTGCTCGGCGCGGCCAACCGGGACCCGGCCGTCTTCGCCGAACCGGACACCTTCGACGTCGGCCGCGACCCCAACCCGCACCTGGGCTTCGGCGCCGGCCTGCACTTCTGCCTCGGCGCGCCGCTGGCCCGCATCGAGCTGCAGGCCGGGCTCGCCGCCCTGCTCGACCACGCGCCCGGCCTGGCCCTGACGGCCGAGCCGGTCCGCCGCCCGACGTTCGTCCTGCGTGCCTACACCGCGATACCGGTGACGACCCGCCCGGCCTGATCCGCGCCGCACCCGGGTTGCCTCGCGGACTGGGGGCCCTGCGGATCGCCGACTGCCCGGCCATCCAGGGGTACTTCTTCAGCAGGGCCGTCCCCGCCGACGACTTCCACGAGCTGATCAGACACCAGGTCAGCCTGAAGGCGGCCGGACCGGACCCTCGGCGAGCAGGGTGGCGAGGATGTCGTCGGCGTAGGCGGTGCGGGCCGGGCCGGGCTTCGGCAGCAGGCCGGGTGCGCTGCGCATCAGCTGGAGCTGCCCGAGATAGGCGCTGTAGGCCAGGAGCGCCCGGCGCCGGGCCCGGGCCGGGGGGAAGCCCAGCTCCCGGAAGAGCGCGGTGAGGTAGGCCAGCCGCTGCTCGGTCACGTCGGCGAGGGCCGCCGCGACCAGCGGGTGGCCGGCGTCCGCGAGCAGCGCCAGGTCCGCATCGGTACGCGCCTCCGGCGCGAACACCTGGGTGAACAGCTGCCGGAGCCGCTGGGTGGCGGGCGCGCCGCCGGCCTCCAGGCCCTCGATGATCGACGTGGTGCCGGCCTGCCGCCACAGCCGCAGCGCGGCCTCCACCAGCTCGTCCCGGCCGCCGAAGTGCCAGTAGAAGCTGCCCTTGGTGGTGCCGAGCCGAACCGCCAGGGGCTCCACCGCCACCGCGGCGAGGCCCCCGGCGCTCAACGCGTCCAGCGCGGCGGACGCCCAATCTTCGCGGCTGAGTCTCGACACGCTCCATACGCTACCGTATGGTCAAACCATACGGCACCGTATGGAGCGGGGTGGGTGAGGTGGATCGACGGGTCGCCACCGGGGGCAGTGCGCTGTTCTTCGCGCTCGCGCCGGGCACGGTCGCGGGCCTGGTGCCCTGGGCCCTGACCGGCTGGCACACCGGCCGGGCCCTGCCCTGGGCCGTGCGCGGATTCGGTGTGCTGCTGATCCTCGCCGGGCTCCTGGTGATCGTGCCGGCGTTCGTCCGGTTCGTCGTCGAGGGCGCGGGCACCCCGGCGCCGGTGGCGCAGACCGACCGTCTGGTGGTCGGCGGCGTCTACCGCTTCGTCCGCAACCCGATGTACCTAGCGGTCCTACTGGTCATCGTCGGCCAGGCGCTGCTGCTCGGGCGCGCCGTGCTGCTGGTCTACGCCCTGGTGGCGGCCGCCGCCATGGCCGGCTTCGTGAAGGGTTACGAGGAGCCGCACCTCGCCCGCGCCTACGGAGCCGAATACGAGGCCTACCGCCGCGCGGTGCCCGGCTGGTGGCCCCGGTTCCGGCGTCCGCAGGCCCGCTGATCGCGGTCCGGCGCGGGATCGGCTACGGTGGGATCCGTTGCAGTCGTATTGTAAAGACTGGGGTCCCGATGCATCTGATCGAGCTGTCCGAGAAAATCGCCGGCCTGACGGCCCTGGTCGGCGGCAAGGCGGCCGGCCTGGGCGAGCTGATCCGGCAGGGCGAACGGGTGCCGCCGGGCTTCTGCGTCACCACCGAGGCGCACCGCCTCGCCACCCTGCCCGAGGCCGAGATCGTCGCCGCGTACGCGAGGCTCGGCGGGGGCCCGGTGGCGGTGCGGTCCAGCGCGACCGCCGAGGACCTGCCGGACGCGAGCTTCGCCGGGCAGCACGACACCGTCCTCGGCGTGACCGGCGACGCCGAGTTGCTCACCGCCGTCGCGAACTGCTGGGAGTCGCTGCACAGCGCCCGTGCGATCGCCTACCGCGACGCACACGGCATCGATCACGACGCGGTGCGGATGGCGGTCATCGTGCAGCGGATGATTCCCGCCGAGACGGCGGGCGTGTTGTTCACCGCGAACCCGCTCACCGGCAGCCGCGCCGAGATGATGGTCGACGCCGCGCCGGGCCTCGGCACCGTGGTGGAGGCCGGCGCCGGGGTGGACCACTATGTCCTTCCCGCGGGGGAGACCGCCGGCGGGTGCCTGGCGCCGGAGCGGCTCGCGGAGCTGAGGACGCTGGGGGAGCGGCTGCAGCAGCGCGCCGGCAGCCCGCAGGACGTGGAGTGGGCGATCGACCGCAGCGGCACCATCTGGCTGCTGCAGTCGCGGCCGATCACCACCCTCTTCCCGCTGCCGCCCGAGAGCGCCGGGCCGCAACCCCGCGTCTACTTCGAGTTCGGCCACGTGCAGGGCATGCTCCAGCCGGTCACCCCGATGGGCATGTCCACCCTGAAGGCGCAGGTGGCGGCGATGCTCGCGGCGCTCGGCGTACGGGCGGAGATCGTCGACATCGGCGGGCGCCTCTACGGCGATCTCACCGACCTGGCGCGCCGCCCGGCCGGCCGCAAGCGGCTGGTCAAGCTCATGGCCGTCGACTTCGGTCCCCGGGCACAGGCGGCCATGGAGCACGTCCTGGCCGACCCCCGGTTCGCCCCGGGCGGCGACGGCGCGGCCGGCGGGCGGGGCGCGGCCACGCCGTCGCTTCGTACGGCCGTGCGCGCGGTCACCGGGATCGTCGGCGCCCTGGCCCGGCCGGAGGCGGCGCGGGCCCGGGTGTCCGAGGCGATCGAGCGGCTGCGGCTCGGGTCGGCCGCGCCCGGCGACCTGAGCGGCGCCGCCGACCGGCTGCGGTTCGTCCGGGAGCGGGACGCCGCGGAGGGCCCCGACGACATCACCTGGCCGATCGTGGCCGGCATGATCGCCGCCGCGCTGCCGGAGCACCTGCTCCGGGGCGTCGCCACCCCGGACGAGATCCACCGGGTCATGGGCGGGATGCCGCACAACGTCACCATCGAGATGGACCTGGCATTGTGGCTGCTCGCCACGCGCGCCGCGGAGCACCGCGACCTGCTGCTCGGCACGCCGTCGCAGGAGCTCTCCGCCCGCTACCGGGCCGGGACGCTGCCGGACGTCGGCCTGGCCGCGTTCCTCGACGCCTACGGGCATCGCGGCGTCGCCGAGGTCGACCTCGGGGTGCCGCGCTGGGACGAGGATCCGGCGCCCGTCCTCGCGATGATCGCGAACTGCCTGCGGGTGACGGACCCCGAGCAGGCGCCGGACCGGCGCTTCGAACGGGCGGCCGAGGCGGCCGAGGCCGCGCTCGCCGACATCGTCGTGCGGGCCCGTCGCCGCCGGCCGGTGCGCGGGCGGATCGCCGGATTCCTGCTGCGCCGGGCCCGATCGCTGGCGGGCCTGCGCGAGGCGGGCAAGTTCGCGGGCCTCTATCCGCTGCGCGAGATGCGCCGGCAGTTGCTGCTCGTCGGCGCCGAACTGGCCGCCGCCGGTCGGGTGGAGCGGCCGGACGACATCATGTTCGTGACCCTCGACGAGGCGCACGCCGCCGTGCACGAGGACGCCGACCTGCGGGACGTCGTCGCCGGGCGCCGGGCGGTGCACCGGCGGGAGCTGCGCCGCCGGTCGGTGCCGGTGGCGCTGCTGTCGGACGGCACCGACGTCGAGGCCGTGCTGCCGGCGCCGCCGGATTCCGGCGGGGTGCTGCGCGGGGTCGGCGCGTCGGCGGGCCGGGTGACCGGACCGGCCCGGGTCGTCCACGACCCGGCGACCGCCCGCATCGAGCCGGGCGACATCCTGGTCGCGGCGACCACGGATCCGGGCTGGACCCCGCTGTTCCTCACCGCCGGTGCGCTCGTGACGGAGACCGGCGCGGTAATGGCGCACGGCCCGACGGTCGCCCGGGAATACGGCATTCCCGCGGTGATCTGCGTACCCGGCGCCACTCAGAAGATCACCACCGGTCAGCTGATCACGGTGGACGGCGCGGCCGGCACCGTCACCCCGGCCGCCGATTGAGCGCGGCCGCCGATTAGCCCGGCCACGGATTGAGCCCGGTCGCGGGTCGGGTGGGATCCGGGGTGGGCGGCGGGTTCCCGCGGATCCGGCGTCCTCAATGGGCGGTCGGGATCCGGCGGCACAACGGAGGTCGCGGGTCCGGAGCCGGTCCGCAGCCGGCCCTTCCGGCCGCCTGTCCGGCCGGCCGCCCGCCGAGGCTATTCGCTGGCGCGCACCAGCAACGCTGCGATAGCATTAGCACCCTTTTGTTATAAGATCACATGTTTTGATGGCGCGGCCCGCGAGGGGTGCGCCGTCTTTTCAACCGCCTCTGTTTTCCGGACATTCGGCACCCGGAGGGAGATCGACCAGGTACGGACACCGGCCTTGTCCGCGTTCGGTACGACTGGGCCGAAAGTAGGGGCACGGACCTTTACCGGCCGGCCTGCCCGACTCGAGGAGGTCTCGTGAACGCTCGGCCGCATGCCCTGTGCGCGATCGTCGGCTTTGACGGATCTCCGGAGGCGAGCGCCGTGATCGACGTCGGCGCGGAGTTGTTCCCGCGGGCCCACGCGTGGATGACATACATGTGGAGCCCGCCGTTCGCCAGCGAGACCCTGCGCCGGCGGCTGTGGGCCGGCACCGGGGGAGTGGACGACTTCGTCGACGCCATCGAGCGCGAGGGCGAACGGGAGGCCGCGCGCATCGCCCGCGTCGGCGTCACGCTCGCCAAGGCCGTCGGGTGGGACGCCGAGCCGCTGGTCCGGCGCATCTACGGCGGCGAGGGGCTGGAGTTCGCGCAGCTGGCCGAGAAATACGATCCGGACCTGGTGCTGCTCGGTTCCCGCGGCCTGGGCGGCACGAGCGCGGCGCTGGGAAGCGTGTCGGACGTGGCCGCGCACTACACCCCGCGGCCGGTGCTGGTCGCCCCGCACCCGATGCTCCTCGACGAATACGAGGCCCTCGCCGCCGGCCCGGTGCTGGTCGGCTGGGACGGATCCGAGGGCGCGGAGGCCGCGTTCACCACCGCCGTGCGCCTGTTTCCGGGCCGGGACGTGCTGGCGGTGCGGGTGGAGCAGGCCGGTGTCGCGGAGCAGGGCGCCCGCGAGGTCGTCACCGTTCCGGCGAGTCACCGGCACGGGCGCTCGGCGCACGCCGTCGCCGAGGCGCTGGCCGGCGCGGCCCGGGCGCGCGGTGCCGCGCTGCTGGTCGTCGGTTCGCAGGGCCGTTCAATGGTCCGGGAGATGCTGCTCGGCAGCGTGACGATGGGAACGCTGCATCTCGCGCACCGGCCCGTCATGATCGTGCCGCGGCGCGATCCCACGTCCACTTAGCAGCCGTTGGGCCGGCCGTCGGAAAATGAACTCCCGGCGATCGTGAACCGGTTCAGAGTTCCGGTGAGGTGCGGGCCCGGGGAAATTCCGCCGGGCGGTCGCCCGTCACCAATCGACGGCGGCCACGGGAAACGATCTGGCGGGCGGTGGCGGCCGGGTCGTCAATCGGCTGCTCGGGCCCGATCGGCACCTCGGCGATGCGGCGAATGCCGATGGCATTTCTGTGCCCGGTCCGGCCGGGGCGTTCACATTGATTGGTGCAGGCGGGCGCCACGGCAAGGCGGCGTCGCGGGCCGGCACACCGGCCGACGCGGGAACGGGCGGCGCGCGGGTGATGCGGGCAGAGACGGAGCCGGCCCAGGGAGAGCCGTTGCGAATTCCGCGGAGCTGAATCGCAACGGCGCCTGCAGCCGTTGACCCGTCAGCGCTTGCTGTGGAACGCCTCGACGATCGAGCTCGGGATGCGGCCGCGCTCGGAAACCTCGTAGCCGTTCTTGAGGGCCCACTCGCGGATCGCCTGGTTCTGCTCGCGGTTGGTGCGGGCCGGAACGGCGGCCGCGCCGCGCGAGGCGATGCGCGCGCCGGCGCCGCTGCGGCCGACCCGGGAGGCGACCGCGAGGTAGGGGTCCAGCGCCTTACGCAGCTTCCCCGTGTTCTTCTCGGAAAGGTCGATGGTGTAACTCACGCCATCGAGGCCGAATTCGATGGTGCGGTCCGCTTCGCTGCCGTCGATGTCATCGGTCAGCAGGGTGACGATCGTCTTTGCCATGGTGTGGTCGCTCCCGAAAGGCTGCGCGGTGAGGCATCAGGTGAATGCCTGTATTCGTACTACCATAGCGGCTCTGTTGAACGACCCGTCAGGCGCGGTGGAATGCACGAAGAAACCAGACTCCCGATCTCGCGATATCGCACATCCGTCACGGAGGCATTGCATTAGGTGGCGTCCCGGCGGCATCGGCCTTAACCGCCCGCCGGGGCCGGTGGGCGGTTAAGTCGGGGTGCTGAGATGAGCGAATCGCCCCCATGCCTCCGGAATTCCCGATCAAAGGGTCACGGCAGCAGGAGGTTGACGTCGCCGAACTCGTGCCACAGGTACCCGGCGTCGAGCGCCGCCGCGTATCCGCGCTCCAGCAGCGGCGTCCCCGCGACCGCCGCGAGCAGGTCGAGGTGCGAGGCCCGCGGCTCGTGGAAGCCGGTCAGCAGCCCGTCGACCACCCGCAGGCCGCGTTCCGGGGTGATCACCAGGTCGGTCCACCCGTGCGCCGGCCCGGCCGCCGCGCTCTCCAGCGCGCGCACCGCCGTCGTGCCGACCGCGATGACGCGGCCGCCGTCGGCCCTGGCCCGCGCGACCGCCCGCGCGGTCTGCGGCGGGACCGAGAACCGCTCCGGGTACGGCCGCTCGTGCGCCTCGGGCGAGGCCACCCCGGTGTGCAGCAGCACCGGAACGACGCTGACGCCCGCGACGACGAGCCGGGTCACGGTGGCGTGGGTGAACGGCCGCCCGGCACTCGGCATCTCGGCGCTGCCGGGGTGCACGCCGAACACGGTCTGGTAGCAGGACAGCGGCCAGTGGCGCCGCACGTAGGCGTACCGGATCGGGCGGCCGCGCGCCGACAGGAGATCGGGCACGGACGCTGCGCCGGCGGTGTCGACGTCGGCCCGCCACAGCCGCCCGGCCGAGTACCGCTCGCGCAGTGTCACCGCGCCGCCGCCGGGCAGCGGATACCGCCGGCCCTCGGCGCCGCCCGGATAGGGCGCGGTGGCCTTGCCGCTGCGGCGGCGCAGCTCGACCAGCCACGACCCGTCGTCGGTCTCGGTCGAGAAGTGGACGGTCAGCGGGCCGCAGGCGACCGGCACCGCCGCCGGCAGGGTGGCGGAGGTGTTGACGATCAGGACGTCGCCGGGGCGCAGCAGTGCCGGCAGCTCGGCGAAGCGGTGATGCCGCACGGTGCCGGCGGCCCGCTCACCGACCAGCATGCGTACCCCGTCGCGGGCCAGGCCCCGCGCCTCCGGCGGCTCATGTGCCTCCAGGGCGGCGGGCAGCGCGAAGTCGAGCAGCGCCGTCACCGGCCGGCCCCGGTGAGCAGGTCGGCGAGCCGGACGCGCCCCGACGGCGGCGCGTCGCCGAGCAGCCGCCGGAACGCGGGCAATACCGTCTCGGGCGGCGGCCGGTCGCTGATGTCCGCGCCGGGGAACGCCTCCTGGTGCATCCGGGTACGCAGGTCGCCGGGGTCCACCCACCACACCCGCAGCTCCGGCTCCTCGGCGGCGAGCACCCGGGAGGCCTGCTCGATCGCCGCCTTCGCCGAGCCGTACCCGCCCCAGCCCGGGTAGGCCTCGACGGCGGCGTCGGAGGTGACGGTGACGATCGCGCCCCGGCGGGCCCGGAGGCCGGGCAGCGCGAGCTGGATCAGCCCGAGCGGCGCGACCACGTTCACCTCGTACACGTCGCGCAGGACGTCGAGCGGGTAGCCGGCCAGCGGCGGCTGCGGGCTGGGCCCCAGGATGCCGGCGTTGTTGACCAGCAGGTCGATCCCGCCGAGCCGGCCGGCCGCGGCGACCAGGGCGTCGCGGTGCGCGGCGTCGGTGACGTCGCCGGGCACGGCGACGACCCGGCCCGGGTCGAACTCCGCCAGCGCGGCGGCCAGCTCGCCGGCCCCGCGGGCGTCGACGACGAGCCGCCAGCCGTCCTGGGCCAGTCCGGCGGTGAGCGCGAGTCCGAGCCCGCGGGACGCGCCGGTGATGATCGCGACAGGCATCGCTGATCTCCCTTCCACGCCGTCGACGCTATGGCGGACCCGCCCGGTCGCCATCGGGCCGGGGACCGCCGCCTCCTCCGCCGTTGGACCTAGGTCCCACGACCGATCCGGGTCCGGTGTGTCCCGTGGGTACGGTTCAGGAGTGACCGGTTGCGGCCGCGCCGAGCTGCGCGAGGTGAGTGAGGCGGTGCTTGCCGTCACCGCCCGCCTGTCGGTGCACGAGGTACTGCAGACGATCGTCGCGTCCGCCCGGCGCCTGCTCGGCGCCCGGTACGCGGCGCTGGGCCTGCCCGGCCCCGACGACACGTTCGGCGAGTTCCTCACCGACGGCATCAGCGACGAGCAGTCGCGCGCGATCGGGCCGCTGCCGCGCCAGCACGGTCTGCTCGGCGCGATGCTGCACGACCGGAATCCGGTCCGGCTGGCCGACGTGCGCTCGCACCCGCGGTTCGGCTGGTGGCCCGCCGCGCATCCGGTGCTCACGGACTTCCTCGGCATGCCGATCCTGCACGGCGACGAGATCCTCGGCACCCTGTTCCTGGCCAACAAGCGGACGCCGGGCGGCTTCACCGCGGCCGACGAGGAGCTGCTGCGGCTGCTCGCCGCCCACGCCGCGATCGCCCTGGTCAACGCCCGGCTGTACGAGCGCAGCCGGGAGCTGTCCATCGTGGCCGAACGCAACCGCATCGCCCGCGAGCTGCACGACGCGGTGACCCAGAAGCTGTTCAGCCTCCGCCTGACCGCCGACGCCGCGGCGGTGCTGGTGACCCGGGACGCCGGCCGGGCGGCGGCCGAACTGGACACGGTGCGCCGCCTCGCCGCCGAGGCGACCGAGGAGCTGCGGGCGATCGTGGTCGGCTTGCGCCCGGTCGACCTGGCCGGCGACGGCCTGGACACGGCGCTGCGCAAGCAGGCGGACCTGCTCGACCGGGTGCACCTGCCCGCGGTGCGGTTCGCCGGCGGCCCGGTGCCGCGGCTGCCGGCGGTGCGTGAGGAGGCGGCGTACCGGATCGCCCAGGAGGCCCTGCACAACGCGCTGCGCCACGCCGAGCCGGGCCGGGTCACGATCGCGGTGCGGACCGACGACGGTTCGCTCGTGCTGGAGGTCACCGACGACGGGCGGGGATTCGACCCGCTGACGCCGACCGGCCGGTTCGGCCTGGCCTCGATGCGCGAGCGTGCCCGCGCCGCGGGTGGCCGGCTCGAGGTGCTCTCCCGCCCGGGCACGGGCACCACCGTGCGCCTGGTGGTTCCGGCCGATGACTGAGCCGATCCGGGTGCTGGTGGTCGACGACCATCCGGTCGTCCGGCAGGGCCTGCGGACGTTCCTGGATCTGCAGGACGGCCTGGCCGTGGTCGGCGAGGCGGCCGACGGCGCGCTCGCGGTGGCCGCCGCGCGGGAACTCCGCCCCGACGTGGTGCTGCTGGACCTGCGGATGCCGGGCGCCGACGGCGTCGCGGCGCTGCGCGGCTTGCGGTCGTCGGGCAACGCCGCCAAGGTTCTGATCATCACGAGCTTCACCGAGCCGGCCGCCGTGCTGCCCGCCCTGCGGGCGGGTGCCGCCGGGTGCGTGTACAAGGACATCGATCCGCCGGCGCTCGCCGCCGCGATCCGGGCGGTGCACGCGGGCCACGTGCTGCTGCAGCCGGACGTCGCCCGGCTGCTCGCCGACGGCGAGGCCCGGCGGGCCGAGGCGCACCTGACCGGCCGGGAGCGCGAGGTGCTGGCCGCGATCGCGCGGGGCCGCGCGAACCGGGAGATCGCCCGGGAGCTCGGCCTGTCGGAGAAGACGGTCAAGACCCACGTCAGCGCGATCCTCGCCAAGCTCGGCGTCCAGGACCGCACCCAGGCCGCGCTGCACGCCGTCCGCGCCGGAATCGTCGACGCGTGATCCGGCCGTCCCGGCGTTGTGATCGTTAACAATGGCCGTTAACATCGGCAACACATAGACGGACATCGTTGCGTTGCGGCCGGGTCCGGTGGCAGCGGGACGCGAGGGACGCCACCCTCACGTCCGTCCACCGACCCCGACGGAGCACCGATGAACTCCACCGTCCACAGATCCCCGCGCCGGGCGGCGCTGCTGGCCGCCGCCACCATGGCCGTGGCCGCCGCCGGCGTCGCCGTCGGCGGCACCCAGGCGTCCGCCGCCGACTGCGGCGCCCTGTCGTACCAGGCGGAGGCGACGCTCAGCGGCAGCACGTGGACCGCCCGCCGCGGCGGCACGGCGGTGTACACCGGCACCGACATGCGCGCGGCCGTCCAGGCGGCCGTCAGCAGCCTCCCGGCCCGCACCTCGAAGCAGAACGTGGTGGTCCGCGGCTCCGGGTCGGTCAGCGCCAACTCCCGGATCTCGCTGCCCAGCTACACCCTGCTGGACGTCTGCGGCACCATCAACGTCACCGGCTCGGGCTCGGGCGACCAGGCGCCGGTCTACTCCCGCGGCACCCACGACGTCGAGATCGCCCACCTCAACGTCACCGGCGCGCCGCTGTACGGCATCTTCCTGCGCAGCGTGTCCAACGTGGTCCTCGGCCAGATCGACATGCGGCTCTCCGCCGGCCTCGGCGTCCGCATCGACAACTACGGCGACACGAGCGTGCCGGCGAGGAACATCCGCCTCGACAGCGCGTACGTCTCCGGGGCGAGCTCGCACGCGGTGGAGACCTACGGCGTCGACGGCATCACCATCGGCACCGTCACGGCCCGCAACGTCGGCGAGTCCGGCCTGCTGCTCAACCAGACGATCAACGCGACCGTCGGCACCGTCGACGCGGAGAACGCCGGCACCGGCACCGGCTACGCGGCGTTCCGGATGGCCAATCGCAACGGCCGGGTCGGCAGCGGCTATCCGACGAACATCCGGGTGGGCACCGTGAAGGCGCGCGGGGGTGGCCGCGGCGTCTTCTGCGTCTCGGAGAGCGGCGGGGCGACGATCGACAACGTGGACATCGCCGACACCGGCAACAATTCGGTGCTGGTGGAGAACTGTCACAACGTGGTCATCGCCGGTAGCTCCGGAACCATCAGCGGCGGGGGCGAGGTGCGCATCTCCTCGCGTACCGAATTCGCGCCGTCGTCGGACATCCGGTTCCAGAACCTGCGGGTCAGCAATACCGGCATCCGGTGGAGCCCGTGCACCGGCACGAACAACACCATCAGCAACGTCACCCGGACCAATTCGACGCTGACCTGGTGCTGACCGGAACCGATCGCGTGGTGGCGGCAGCCACCGCCACCACGCCGCAGCACGTACCATGCGGGAGATGGATCGACGAACGACGATCTACGACGTCGCCCGCGAGGCTGGGGTGGCGGCCTCCACCGTGTCGCGGGCCTACGCGCGGCCGGGGCGGGTCAACGCCGAGACGGCGCAGCGCATCTTCCGGGCCGCGGAGCTGCTCGGCTACCGTTCCGGCCGGCCCGAGGGCCGGCGTCGCGGCGACCGGAGCGCGCGGGAGTCCATCGCCCTGGTCATCGCGGACGTCACCAACCCGTTCTACGGCGACATCATCAAGGGCGGCTACGAGGCCGCGCGCGAGGCCGGCTACCAGCTCATCCTGTCGCACACCAACGAGTCGCCGGAGGTCGAGCGGCAGACCATCGAGCGCGAGCTCGAGCAGGTCGACGGGATCGTCATCGCCAGCTCCCGGATGACCGACTCGGCGCTGCGGATGATGGTCAAGCAGAAGCCGCTGGTGCTGCTCAACCGGATCATTCCCGAGGCGAGCTGCGTGGTGAACGACAACCAGCGCGGGATCCGGCGTGCCGCGGAGCACCTCGGCGCGCTCGGCCACGAACGGATCTTCTACGTGGCGGGACCGGAGGCCAGCTGGTCGGACGGGATCCGCTGGCGGGCCCTGCGCGAGGCCGCCGCCGAGCTGGACCTGGAGGCGCGGCGCATCGGCCCGAACGAGCCGACCGTCCTGGCCGGCCTGAGCGCGGCGCGCCGGGTGGCCCGGGCCGACGCGACCGCGGTGCTGGCCTACAACGACCCGCTCGCCATCGGCGTGATGAAGGGCCTGCGCAAACTCGGCCTCGCCGTGCCCGAGCAGGTCAGCGTCGTGGGATTCGACAACATCATCTTCGACGAGCTGGTCGAGCCGGCGCTGACCACCATCGCGTCGCCGCTGTACCGGATGGGCTTCACCGGGGTGCGCAACTGCATCGCGATGGCACAGGGCGCCCGGACCAGCGGCGCGCCGCTGGTCCTCCCGGTCCGCCTGGTGCTGCGGCAGTCGACCGCCGCGTGCCGCCGGTAGCCGCTCACCCCGGCGCGGGCAGGGCGGCCCGGGCCCATTCGAGGGAGACGCGGTGCGACTCGCGCTTCGAGTGCCCGCGGCTCGGCTCGTCCACCTCGATCATGAAGTCGCCGTCGTAGCCGTCCGGCATCGCCGCCAGCACCGCGACGAGGTCGACCACGCCGCGGCCGGGCTCCGCCCACAGCCGCCCGGTGCGCTGCACCTGCTGGTAGGTCAGGCCCCTGCGGCTGTCCGGGTCCAGGAAGTCGGCGAAGCAGTCCTTGAGGTGGATGCCGCCGAGCCGGTCGGCGTAGCGGCGGATGAACGGCGCGGGTTCGATGCCGGCCCACCGCAGGTGCCCGGTGTCCGGCCCGAACCCGATGAGGTCCGGGCCCAGGTCGTCGAGCAGCCGGACGATCTCGTGCTCGGTCTCGAAGACCCCGCCGACGTGCGAGTGGTGCAGCGGCCGCAGCCCCTCGGCCAGCAGGGCCCGGCACACCGCCGCGCAGGCGTCGATCGCGCGGTCCAGCCGGCCCGCGTCGAAGCCGGCGCCGACCGCCGGCTCGGCCATCCGGGCCGGCAGCGACATCGAGGAGACCATCGTACGGTCGAGCCCGAGCGCCACCTGCGTAGCGGCGAACCGCCGGGCCCGTTCCACCTCCCGGGCCACGTCGACGGTCTCGTCGAACGGGGAGTTGAAGAGGCCGATCGACGGCGCGAGGCCGTAACCGCCGATCCACTCGGCGTACGCGGCCGGGGTCATGTCGTCCGGCACGTCGGCCTTGACGGCGTCGAACCCGACGTCCCGCAGGTCGCGGAACGCCTCGTCGAACACCTCCCGGCTCTTGCCGGCCCGGATCCAGTAGGGGATCGGGTTGGCGGCGATGCGGTTCATCGCAGCACCACCGGCCGCCCGGTGCGGGCGGACTCGTAGGCGCCGGTGATGACCGCGACCGACTGCCGGTTGGTCTCCAGGCCGACCCGCAGCCGCTCGGTGCCGTCGAGGGCGCCGAGGAAGTTCAGGTACTGCAGCCGGTGCGCGTCCGACAGCTGCCCGGGCTCGCTGCCCGCGGCCGGGACGGCCGGTCCGGGCGCGGTGGCGGCGTCGCGCAGGAAGACCAGCCGGTCGTCGTCGATCACCGCGGACCCGCGGTCGCCGTGCACCTGGACGCGCGCGCTGAGCCCCGGATACGCCGCGGTGGTGGCGTGCAGCACGCCCAGCGCGCCGCCCTCGAACCGCACCACGCCGACCGCCACGTCCTCCACCTCGATCCGCTCGTGCGCCAGCGTGCCGGTGTAGGCGAACACCTCCACGGGCCGGCCCAGCGCGGCGACCAGCAGGTCGACGGTGTGCACGCCCTGGTTCATCAGCGCGCCGCCGCCGTCGAGCTCCCAGGTGCCGCGCCACTGCCCGGAGTCGTAGTAGCTCTGCGCCCGCCACCAGTCGATCGAGGCGATGCCGGAGGTGATCCGCCCCAGTTCGCCGCGCTCGACGGCCGCGAGCACGGCCTCGGTCGACGGGTCGAAGCGGTGCTGGGAGACGACGGTGACAAGCGTGCCGGCCTTCTGCTGCGCCTCGATGATCTCGTCGATGCGGGCCACCGTGATCTCGGCGGGCTTCTCGACGATGACGTGCTTGCCGGCCTCGAGCGCCTCGATGGCCATCTCGCCGTGCTGCCCGGTGGGGCTGCACACCACGACGACGTCGACGTCCACGCCGGCCAGCGCGCCCGCCAGCGAGCCGAACGCCCGGGCGCCGTGCGCGGCGGCGAGCCCCTCGGCGCGTCCGATCTCGACGTCGGCGACCGCGACCAGCGCGATGCGGTCCGCCAGCTCGGCCATGACCCGGCCGTGGAGCACGCCGATGACCCCGGCGCCCACCAGCAGGGCCTTCCGGACACCCGTCATGAGTACTCGATCCCCTCGGTCTTGAGCAGGTCCGTGAAGGACTGCCACGCGGTGCGGAACAGCTCGGGCCCGGAGAATCCGCCGGTGGCCGTCGCGGCGCTCAGGTGCGGTTCGAGCGAGAAGAACCCGTCGAATCCGTCGTGGTGCAGCGCCCGGAGGGTGCGGGCGATCTCGCCGTCACCCGCGCCGGCGGGCACCACGACGCCGGTCGCGGCCAGCGCGTCCTTGATCTGCACGTACGCCACGTGCGGGCGCAGCAGCGCGTACCCGTCGGTGTAGGGCCGGACGCCCACCTGCACGAAGTTGGCCGGGTCCCAGGCGAGCCGCAGGTGCGGCGAGTCGACGGAACGGACCACGTCCAGGCAGCGGCCGGGCACGTCACCGTAGATCTCCTTCTCGTTCTCGTGCAGCAGGACCAGATCCGCGTCCTCCGCCACCCGGGCCAGCGCCCGCAGCCGGCCGATCACCTCCTCCCGGTGCGCGCCCGGGTCTGCGCCCGGGCGCAGGAAGAAGGAGAAGATCCGGACGTACGGCGCCGCGAACAGGTGCGCGACGTCCGCGGCGTGGAGCATGCGATCGAGGTGGGGTGCGAACTCCTCGTCGATGAAGATCTTGCCGATCGGCGAGCCGATGCTGGACACCTCCAGGTCGTGCGCCGCGAGGGTCCGTTTCATGTCGCCCAGCCGGCCGGGATCGAGGTCGAGGATGTTGACGCCCCAGGCGCTGCGCAGCTCCACGTATCTCAGGCCCAGGCCCGCTGCCGTCCGGCACTGCTCGGTGAAGTCCGGGGAGATCTCGTCGATGAATCCGGAGAGGGTCCACATCGGCGGGCGTCCTTTCGTGCGTCGGTGGTTCCGGTGTGCCGGGCCCGGCGGCCCGGCCCGCTACTTGACGCCGCCGGCCGTCAGGCCGCCGACCAGGTAGCGCTGGAAGATCAGGTACAGCGTCACGACCGGCGCCGCGGTGACCAGCGCGGCCGCCATGACCTGGGAGTAGACCGGGAACGCGCCGCCCTCCTGGGTCGCGCTGAACGAGGACAGCGCCACCGCGGCGGTCTGCGTCTCCGGCCGGGTCAGCACGGACGCGAACAGCACGTCGTTCCAGCCGAGCAGGAACGCGAAGATGCCCGACACCACGACCGCCGGCAGGCTCAGCGGCAGGACGATGCGCAACAGCACGACCGCCGTCCCCGCGCCGTCGGTGCGGGCCGCCTCCTCCAGCTCACGCGGCAGGCCGCGCAGGTAGGTGACCATCACCCAGGTCGAGAACGGCAGCGCGAAGGTCAGGTACGCGAGGAACAGGCCCCAGCGGCTGCCGACCATGGCGATGCCGAGATAGTTGCCCGCGGAGGAGAACAGCACGAACACCGGCAGCAGCATCAGCGTGCCCGGGATGCTCTGCAACCCGACCAGGCCGCGCAGGATGGTGAGCCGCCCGGTGAACGCGTAGCGCACCAGCACGTACGCGGTGACGGTGCCGAGCAGCGCCGAGGCGACCGCGGTGCAGGCGCAGACGACGAGGCTGTTGACCAGCCCGGTGGCCAGGTCCGCGGTGGTCCAGATCTCGCGGTAGCTCTTCAGGGAGAACGTGCTGGGCCAGAACTGGCCCTCGGCGACGCCGATGTCGGTGTTCAGCGACGCGAGCAGGATGTAGGCGGTCGGGATCAGCACCATCGCGCACAGCACGACGGTGACGGCCACGAGCAGCGGCCTGGGCAGCAGCCGATGTGCCTCGCCGGCGGCGGTCATCCGCGGTCTCCGTCCTCGTGCACGTCCAGCCGCAGCGCCCGCAGATAGGCGAACAGGGGCACGGCGATGAGCAGCAGCGACACGATCGCCATCGCCGCGCTGAGCCCGAACCGCAGGCTCTGGAAGCTGGTGACGTAGACGATCATCGGCATGACGTTGACGCTGTCCGGGGCGGGCGCACCGAACAGCACGAACGGCAGGGTGAAGTTGTTGATGTGGCTGAGGGTGGCCAGCAGGCACGCCAGCAGCACCGGGCCGCGCAGGTACGGCAGGATCACGTGCCGCAGCTTGGGCCACCAGTCGGCGCCGTCGATCGCGGACGCCTCGTGGACCTCGCCGTCGACGCCCTGCAGCCCGGCCAGCGCCATCAGGTAGATGAACGGCCAGGCCGCCCAGATCTCCACCAGGATCAGCGTCCAGTAGGACGCCGGCCCGGACAGCCACAGTCCGCCGTCGGCGCCGACGCGCGCGAGCAGGGTGTTGACGATGCCGTCGGGCTGCAGCATGGTCCGCCAGACCGTGGCGACCACGAAGGAGGGGAGCACGTACGGGATCAGGAACACCGCCCGGACCAGGCCCCGGCCCCGGTAGCGGTTCTGGGTGGCGACCGCGGCGGCCACGCCGAACGGGACCGTCGCGATCGTGGCGATGACGGCGAAGGACACGCTGATCCACATCGAGTGCGGCAGCCCGGACTGGAACGCCTCGACGTAGTTCTGCACGCCGATGAACGGCGCCTGCAGCCAGCGGCGCAGCGTGTACTGGTCGAGGTCGATCAGGGAGAGGTAGACGGCCAGCAGCAGCGGGATGACGATGATCACCGTCATGAGCGCACCGCCGGGAGCGAGCAGCCAGAGCGGGCGCTGCCGTTCGGTGACGCCCCGGCGGCGCTTCTCCCGGCGGTCGTCGGTCACGGCCGGCTACTTCGCCCGGTCCAGCGCCGACTGGGCCGCCTTCTGCGCCGCGGCCAGCCGGCTGTCGAGCTGCGCGTCGCTGAGCGATCCGCCGGACAGGTCGGGGATCGACTGCACCACCACGTTGGTCAGCGCCAACTGGATGTCGGCCCAGGCGCCGGTGAACGGGGTGGCCACCGACTTCTGTGCCGCCTCGGCCACGGGGAGCAGCCTCTGGTCGGACTCCAGCGTCTTGAGCGCCGCGGCGTTGGCGGGCAGGTTGCCGAGCTTGCGGTAGTAGTCCAGCTGGGCGTCCTGGTCGGTGATCAGCTTGACGAGTTGGAAGGCCAGGTCCTTGTTCTTGGAGTAGTCGGCGACGAGCAGGTTGTCGCCGGACAGGATGCTGGCGGCCTCCACCCCGTTCGCCGGCCGGGCGGTGGCGCCGGGCGGCACGGTCGGCAGCAGCGCGAAGGACCACTTGCCCTTGACCGCGCCCTCGTCCAGGGCCTTCGCGCCGGTGGCCGAGGTCAGCGCGACGTAGCCGGTCCGGCCCTTGGCGAACGCCGCGATCGCCTGCGGGTTGGACCACCCGGCCGCCGCCGGGTCGACCACCCTGTCGGTGGTCAGCCAGCCGAAGTACGTCTGGTAGGCCTTCTTGACGGCCGGGTCCTGCAGGCGGGCGGTCTTGCCCTCCACCAGCGGGTTGCCGGCCTGCATCGACATGCCCCAGACGAACTTCCACGGGTCGAAGTTGTCCTTGTAGGCCACCGCGAGCCCGTACTGGTCGCCCTTGGTGAGCTGCTTGGCCTGCCGGGCCAGCTCGTCCCAGGTGGTCGCCGGCTTGGCGATCCCGGCGGCCTTCAGCAGCTCGGTGTTGTAGGCCATGACGAACGGCCGGCTGACCCACGGTATGCCGATCTGGTTCGTGTCGTCCGGCCCGGAGATGCCGAGGGTGGCCGGGACGAACTTGTCCTTGCCGCCGATCTTCGTCCACTCGTCGTCGCCCAGCTTCACGAACGCGCCGGTCGAGTACGCGGTGGGTGTCAGGGTGGTGCCGACCGCGTACACGTCCGGGCCGGTGCCCGACACCACCGACGTCTGGATCTTCGTCAGCTCCTCGTTCGCGCTGGCGAACGTCTCGAAGCGCACGGCCGTGCCGGTCTGCGCCTGGAACTTGTCGCTGATCGCCTTCTGCCAGGCCTGAAACTCCTGTGGATACTGCGTGTTGGCGCCGATCAGCACGTTGAGCGTCTTGCCGCCGTCGCCCGCGTCGTCGCCGCCGCAGGCGGCGAGGGCTGCCGTAAGCGCGGCCGCACTGGCCAGCGCCACCACCACACGCGTTCTTCTCAGACCCATCGTCGTTCTCCCTGCATCGAAGAGTTACGTGATGGCTACGCCCGAGCGTCACCGCGGGTAAAGAAATTGCCAGTTGTTGCTGCGCGGCCCGGGCAACAGGTGGCAACCGCTTGCCCGGCCCGGCCGGCGCCGCCAGGCTTCGGCCATGGCCACCCTGACCGTGCACCCCGACCGGCTGCTGCCCGCCGAGCCCGGGGTGCGGGACATCGCCCGCCGCCTGTACGCCGCGGTCCGGGAGCTGCCGATCGTCTCGCCGCACGGCCACGTCGACCCGCGGATCCTTGTGGACGACGCGCCGTTCGCGGACCCGGCGAGCCTGTTCATCCAGCCGGACCACTACGTGACGCGGCTGCTGCACGCGGGCGGCGTGCCGCTCGACCGGCTCGGCGTCGGCGCGGGCCCGATGCCCGAGCGGCGGGCCCGGGAGGCCTGGCGGCTGCTGTGCGGCAACTGGCACCTGCTGCGCGGCACCCCCGTGCGGTACTGGTTCGACAGCGAACTGGCCGAGACGTTCGGGGTGCGCGAGCGGCCGGGCGCGGAGAACGCCGACGCGATCTACGACCGGATCGCCGCCCAGCTCGCCGGGCCGGCGCACCGGCCGCGCGCGCTGCTGCGCCGCTTCGGGATCGAGGTGCTGGCGACCACCGACGATCCGGCCGACGACCTCGAGGCGCACGCCCGGCTCGCCCGCGACCCGGAGATCACCACCCGGGTCATACCGACGTTCCGGCCGGACCGCTACCTCGAGCCGGCCCGGCCGGACTGGGCCGACGCGGTCGGGCGGCTCGGCGCGGCGGCGGACACCGAGGTCGGCGACTACGGCGGATACCTGGCGGCGCTGGAGCGGCGCCGCCGGTACTTCGCCGGGCACGGCGCGGTGTCGGCGGACCACGGCCACGCCGACGCGGTGGCGGAGCCGCTGGAGCGCTCCGCGGCCGAGCGGATCTACCGGTGGGCGCTGGCCGGCAAGGCCTCCGAGGCCGACGCCACCGCGTTCCGGCGCCACATGATCATGGAGATGGCGCGGATGTCCTGCGACGACGGGCTGGTCATGACGCTGCACCCGGGGGTGCGCCGCAACCACCACCCGGGCACGTTCGCCCGCTACGGCGCCGACGTCGGCGCCGACATCCCCGTCGCCACCGAGTACACCGACGCGCTGCGCCCGCTGCTGAGCCGCTTCGGCACCCATCCGAATCTGCACCTGGTGCTGTTCACCGTGGACCCCGACGCGTTCGCCCGCGAGATCGCACCCCTCGCCGGCTTCTACCCGTCGGTGTACGCCGGTGCGCCCTGGTGGTTCCTCGACAGCCCGGCCCTCATCCGCCGCTACCAGGAGTCCGTGGCCGAGATCGCCGGGCTCGCCCGGATGTCCGGGTTCATCGACGACACCCGGGCGTTCTGCTCGATACCGGCCCGACACGACATGTCCCGGCGCCTCGACGCCGGGTTCCTCGCCGGCCTGGTCGCCGCGCACCGGCTCGACGAGGACGAGGCCCTGGACGCCGTCACGACCCTGGTCGCGGAGCAGCCGCGCCGGGTGTTCAAGCTGTGACGCCGCGGCGCGGCGACCGGCCGCCGGTGCGCCTCGTGCACCTGGGGCTCGGCGGCTTCTTCCGCGCGCACCAGGCCTGGTACACGGGGGCGGCGCCGGACGCCGGATCCTGGGGCATCGCCGCGTTCACCGGGCGGTCCCGCGCGCTCGCCGAACGGCTGACCCGCCAGGACGGGCTGTACACGCTGGTGGTCCGCGGGCCGGAACGCGACGACATGTCCGTACAGCGGGCGGTTTCGGAGGCGCTGCCCGGCACCGACGTGCCGGCCTGGTGCGAGCGCCTGGCCCGCCCTGAGGTCGCCGTGGTGACGCTGACCGTCACGGAGGCGGCGTACCGGCGGTCCCGCGACGGCGGCCTGGACGCGGACGACCCGCAGGTGCGCGCTGACCTCGCCGCGCTGCGCGAGGGCGCCGGGGTGAGCACCGTGCCGGGCCGGCTCGTGGCGGGCCTGGCCGCCCGGCGGGCCGCCGGCGCGGGGCCCCTCGCCGTGGTCTCCTGCGACAACCTGCCCGGCAACGGCTCGGTCGCCGCCCGGGTCGTCACCGAACTCGCCGAGGACGCCGATCCGTCGCTGGCGGCCTGGATCCGCGAGCGGGTCTCCTTCGTGAACACCATGGTCGACCGCATCACCCCCGGCACCACCGGGGCGGACGTGCGCGAGGTCGCCGAGCGGACGGGCTGGCGCGACGCGGTGCCGGTGATCACCGAGCCGTTCACCGAATGGGTGCTCGGCGGCGCGTTCCCGGCCGGGCGGCCCGCGTGGGAGGCCGCCGGTGCCCGCTTCACCGACGACGTCCACCCGTACGAGACGCGCAAGCTGCTGCTGCTCAACGGCGGGCACAGCCTGCTCGCGTACGCGGGCAGCGCGCGCGGCCACCGGCAGGTCGCCGAGGCGGTCGCCGACCCGGTGTGCCGCCGATGGCTGGGCCAGTGGTGGGACGAGGCGGCGCGCTACGTGCCGCTGCCCGCCGCCGAGATCGCGGCCTACACCGCGGCGCTGCGGCGGCGGTTCGCCAACCCGCGGATCCGGCACACGCTGGCGCAGATCGCCGCGCACGGCTCACAGAAGGTGCCCGTCCGCGTCCTGCCGGTGCTGCGCGGCGAGCGCCGCGCGGGCCGGATGCCCGCCGGGGCGGTGCGGGTGCTGGCGGCCTGGATCGGCCACCTGCGCGGAATCGGCGCACCGGTGAACGACGCCGGCGCCGGCCCGTACCGGGCGCGAGCGGGATCGGCGCGTGACGTGCTCGCCCTGCTCGCGCCGGACCTGGCCGGCGACACGGATCTGATCAGTGCGATCGACGAGGCGTCGCACCGCGGAGACCGTCCGGCCTCAGGATGACGGTGACACGCTGTCGAGATCCTGAAGCTGCTGGGCCAGGTGGTTGTTGAGCGCCGCCTGGTAGCTCTCCGCGAGCTGGCCGAGGCGTTCGATCTCGTCCAGCAGGGCGGCCCGCTTGGCACCCAGGCTGTTCATCGCCTCGGTGTGGTTGCGGCGCGCGTCGCCCTCGATGGTGCCGGCCTTGAGCTGCGCGTCGGCGGTGATCTGCAGCGACTTGTCCTGCGCGTCGGCGAGCAGCGCCTCCGATTCCTGACGGGCGTCGCGCATGTGGTCGTCGGCGGTGCGCTGCGCCATCATCAGCACCCGGGCGTTGCGGTCCTCACCATCGGGGGAGAGCGAGGGCGCGGCCGGGGCGGAGTTGCGCGCCTGCTCGAGCCTGGCCTGCGCGCTGCGGGCGTTCTGCTCGGCCCGGGCGCGGGCCTCCTGCATGCGCTCGAGCTGCGCGCTGATCTCGGAGAACTCGGCGTTGAGCGCCATGGCCGACGCGGCCGGGCCGGCGCCGTTCGAGCCGCCGCGCTGGACCTGGCCGTGCAGGGCGTTGTTCTCCTCCAGCAGGCGGGTCAACTCCTGCTCGAGCTCGTCCAGGAACGCGTCGACTTCTTCCTCGTCGTAACCGCGCTTGCCTATGGGCGGCTTCTTGAAGGCCATGTTGTGGATGTCGGCCGGCGTTAACGGCATCGTGCTCCTCGAATCAGCGGGCGTGCAGGCATGCGGCCGGAATCCTACGCAACATCGCAGTGCGGCGGGCACTGGTCCGCCACAGGTGAGCCGTTACCGACATCACTTCTGCCGGTCCGGCGGGTCGCCGCGACGATGCTGGGCGACCCATGCCCGGCCTGCGGGGGTCGCCCGGGGCGGTCAGGACGTCCCGATGGGCGTCCAGTCGAGGTACTTGCCGGTCCGGTTGTCGCCCGACGAGCGCCCCCGCACGCGCCGGCCCAGCCACGGCAGGACGTGCTCGCGGTAGTAGCGGGCCTCCGCGAACACCCGCCGGCCGTCGCCCGGACCCGGGTCGACCACGTGCGCGGTGCGGGCATGACCCAGCGCGGTGAGCACCAGGCCCGCCACGCGCTGGTGACCGGCGGCGTTGAGGTGCAGCCGGTCCGCCGACCAGTATGCGGCACCGCGGATCTCGGCGTCGTGGAACACGTCCACAAGCTGGACGCCGTAGCGGGCGGCTAGCTCGGCGGTCGCGGCGGTGAGGATCTCGCCGCGGCGGCGCACGACGCCCCCGAACGGCAGCCGGGCCGACGGGTCCGCGCCGCTGAGCACCACCATCCGCACGCCCGCGTCGACGCACCGCCGGATCGCCCGTTCGAGCAGCCCGACGAGGCGGGTCATGTCGGTGCCGGGCCGCATCATGTCGTTGCCGCCGCCGTTGAACGTGATGAGCGAGGGCGCGGGCGACAGCGACAGCGCCGCCTCGAGCTGCCCGTTCACGATCGGATCGAGCAGGCGGCCGCGGATCGCCAGGTTGGCGTAGCGCACCGGCCCGGTCTCCTCGGCGGCCAGACCGGCGGCGACCAGGTCGGCCCAGCCGCGCACCGAGCCGTCCGCGAGCTCGTCGCCCATCCCCTCGGTGAAGCTGTCACCGACCGCCACGTACCGCATCGCGACACCTTCCTCATGCTCATCAGAAGCCCTCAAGTTACCCGGAGGTAGTCCGATGGGTGCCGCTCATTCACTGCGGATGAGGTACGGATCACCCCCGACGGCAATGATCGTTTTCCATGACCGAGGCAACGAACACCGCCGGTTCCGAGGCCATGTCAGGACATGGGCGGCGGCTGGCGATCCTGCTGGCCATGGCGATGTTCGTGCTGGTCGTCGACACCTCGCTGATGAACGTGTCGATCTCCTCCGTGGTGCGGGACCTGGACACGACCGTGAGCGGGGTGCAGTCGGCGATCGCGCTCGAGGCGCTGGTCTCCGCCGCGTTCATCCTGATCGGCGGCAAGGTCGGCGACCTCATCGGCCGCAAGCGGGCGTACGTGCTGGGCCTGCTCGGATATGCCACCGGGGCCATGGCGATGGCGCTCGCGCAGAACCTGCTGACGATCATCATCTTCTGGGCGGTGCTCGGCGGCATCGGCGCCTCGCTGCTGCTGCCCGCCATGCAGTCGCTCATCCACGGCAACTTCGAGGGCGCGGCGCAGAAACGCGTCTACGCCCTGGTCGGCGCGGCTGCCGCGATCGCCGCCGCGGTCGGGCCGCTGCTCGGCGGCTTCATCACCACCTACCTCTCCTGGCGCATCGCCTTCCTGGGCGAGGTCGTCATCATCGCGGTGGTGCTCTCCGGCATCGGCATCGTCCGCGAGGTGCCGTACACCGGGCCGCGCAACATCGACGTCGTCGGCGCCTGCCTGTCCGTCCTGGGAATGGGCGGCGTCGTGCTGGGCATCCTGGTGTGGCAGGAGGGCGGCGAGTCCGTCGCGGCGCTGCTGGTGGTCGGCGCGGCCGCGCTGGCCGCGCTGGTCTACTGGCTGCTGCGGCGCAAGCGTCGCGGGCGGCCGACGCTGCTGGATCCGGACCTGTTCCGGTCCGGGACCTTCCGGGTGGGCATCTCCCAGCAGATGCTCCAGCAGATCGCGCTGGGCGGGACGATGATCGCGCTGCCGATCTACCTGCAGATGGTGCTCGAGTACAACGCCATGCAGGCCGGCCTGTCGCTCGCGCCGCTGTCGCTGAGCATGTTCGCGGTGGCGCTGCTCGCCGGGAGGAAGGCGGGCGACCGCCGCCCGGCCGCCATCGTCCGGTGGGGATTCCTGCTGCTCACGGTGGGGCTCGTCGTGCTGGTGCCGACCGTGCCCCGGGCGGACTTCGGCTGGGCCCTGGTGCCGCCCCTGCTGATCGCCGGAAGCGGCCTCGGCCTGCTGGTGTCCCAGCTCAACAACTACACGCTCTCGCCGGTCTCGCAGGAGCGGGTGAGCGAGGCCGCCAGCGCGAACTCGGCGGCGGGCTCGTTCGGCCTGTCGTTCGGGCTGGCGTTCGCCGGGGCCGTCATGCTGGCGACCCTCTCCATCACCTTCACCGCGATGGCACAGGAGAGCACCGTGCTCCCGCCGGCCGAGCAGCAGCACGTGGCGCAGGTGCTGGAGGACGACGCCGAGGTCATGACCAACACCCACCTCGCGGAGTTGCTCGCCGATCAGCCGCCGCAGGTGCGGGACGAGATCATCCGCATCAACACGGAGGCGCGCCCGTTGGCCCTCCAGATCGCCCTGCTCATCCCAATTCTCGCCGGGCTCATCGGGCTGTTCAACTCCTTCCGCATGATGCGGCTGCCCGACCCCGTGGCGACCGGCGCCGCCGAGGGAACGGTCATCGGCTGAACGGGAGCTACCGGTGCTACTTCTTCTCCGCCGCGGCGAAGGTGGTGGTGACGACCTGTCCGGGTACGCGTTCCTGCTGGCGCCCGAGCAGCACGAGCGCCCGGCGGTCCGCGGCGTTGGGGACGCTGCCGGTGAGGCTGCGCGGCGTCAGCCGGCCCTCGAGCACGGCCGAGGCCTCGACGCTCAGCACCAGCGTCTGGCTGATGAGGTACAGCAGCGCGAAGACACCCACCACGGTCGCGAAGCTGCCGTAGACGGGCCCGGCCCGGGCGACCAGGGCGGGCAGGACCGTCGTCGCGGTCCTGAGCAGAGCGGTGACGATGAGGGCGCCGACGACGGTGCCCGCCCAGGTGTCGCGCAGGCGCAGCGGCCGGCAGACGAGCACCTTGTGGGCGAGGGTCAGCGCGGCGAAGATCGCGCCGACGGTCGCGATGGCCGAGGCGCCGCGCTCGACGGTGGGCAACCGCAGCACCGTGTCGGTGATCAGGGCCGACGCGGCGGCCAGCAGGGCGCAGATCAGGGTCAGGATCAGCACCGAGAACGCCCGGGCGTACTGGCGGGTCAGGCCGAACCGGTCGCGCCACGGGACACCCCAGATCCGGTTCAGCGCGAAGTAGACGGCGAGCACGCCGCCGTTGCCGGCCCACAGCAGACCGATCAGACCGACGGCGAGCGGAACCCCGCTCGGCGGCAGCCGGTCCAGGGCCTGCGCGACCTGGGGCTGCAGGTCGGGCCGGACGAGCTGATCGAGCAGTCGCCGCTGCAGCTCGGGGTGCGACTGGAGGGTCGCGGTGACCGCGGCCGTGGCGAGCAGCAGGAGGGGGAACAGGCTGAGGAATCCGTAGTAGGTGGTCAGGGCCGCCATCCGGGGGCCGTCGTCGTCGAAGTACTTGCGCACCACCGCCACGGGGAGGCCGAGGACCCGGTGCCGGCGCTGCAGCGCGTCCACCCGCCGGACCAGCCCGGATCCGAACGAGCTGAGGCGGGAGCCGGGTCCACCGCTCATGAGATCTGCGGCCCTGCCTTTCCGGCGCGATGATGTGATCCGATACGGCCACGCTGCCCACCGGCGCAAGCCGCCGCCTCATCCCGGCAGGATGCCATTGCCGGCCATCAGTCACTCCCGAACGACCCGGGGTTTTAGGAGATGTCGATGAACGGCGAGCGATCGGCCCCGCAAGGGGCAGCACCTCCGCCGCCGCGCGGGCCGGGCCTGCGCGAACGGCTTACCGGGATCGCCATGGAACGCGGCGCGGGCCTGCTGTCGCGGGCCGAGTCGTCGCTGCCGGTGCGCTGCCTGCGGCGCTTCGCGGCCATCAACGGCCGGGAGCGGTCGCTGGTGCTGGGCGGCCAGGCGTTCACGGCCCTCATCCCGCTGCTGATCGTGGTGGCGGCGGCCGCCTCCGGGCGGGGCCCGACGGCGCTGGCCGACCGCCTGGCCGCCCGGTTCAACGTCACCGGCGCCTCGGCACAGGCCATCCGCACGCTCTTCGAGCGGCCGCCCGGCGCCACCGGTGCGTTCACCGTCGCCGGCGCGGTCGTGCTCCTGTTCTCCCTGCTCAACCTGACCCGATCACTTCAGCGCACGTACGAGGCCGCCTGGCACCTGCCGGCGATCGGCGTGCGGGGAACGCTCAACGGGGTGACCGCGGTCGGGCTGCTGATCAGCTCGCTGCTGGTGCTGTCGCTGCTGCTCGGCATGCTGCGCCAGGTGCCGGCCGGCACCGCGTTCGCCTTCGTCCTGCGGGTGGTCATGTCCACCGGGATCTGGCTGCTGCTGCAGTTCCTGCTGCTGTCGCGGCGGGTCCCGTTCCGGCGGTTGCTGCCCGGCTCGGTGGTGGCCGGACTCGGCGGCGCGGCCCTGAGCGTGTATTCGGCGGTCTGGATGCCCCGGGTGATCGAGAGCAACTCCGGCCGCTACGGGATCATCGGAATCACCTTCGCCCTGCTGACCTGGCTGATCCTGGTCTGCGTCTGCGTGGTCATCGCCGCGGTCATCGGGGCCGAGATGGGCGGCGCCGCCACAGTCGGTGGCAACCGTTGGCCGGCCGTGCTGTTCGGCCGGGCCGGCGAGGCGCCCGGGCCCTCTGACGACGACGCTCTTTGAGGCCGGGCCGGCTTCCGGCACGCCACATCCGGCTGGTGCGGCGTGCGCACCAGCCGGAGAATGTGGACGCGGACCGGCGGTCAGCTCAGGATGCGTCGCTTCTGCGTCTCGAACTCCGCCTCGGTCAGCACACCCTGCGCCTTCAGCTCGGCGAGGTCCTTGAGCTGGGCGAGCTTGTCGTCCATCGAGTCGGCGGGTGCCGGCGCGGGCGCCGGGGGAGCTACGTAGACCTGCTGGGGCGGCGGTGCCGCGTAGACCTGCTGCGGCGGTGCGGCGTACTGCTGCTGGGGCGGTGCCGCGTACTGCTGCTGGGCGGGCTGCTCCTTGGCCGCCCAACGACCGGCCTGCCGGCGCGAGACGCGGTTGGAGACGCTGGTGGCCGTACCGGCGATGACGGCGGTCTTGGCGATACCGCGAAGTAGACCTGGCATGGCGTTCTTCCTCTCGTGCGGGGGTTCAGGCGGAGACTTCGGAGGCTTCCAGCGCGGCGAGCGCCTCCTGGATGGGGATCCGTCCGTTCGCCACCAGCCGGCCGCCGCCCCTGCGCAGCGCCGCCGCGAAGGGACCGGCCCAGCGGTTCTCGTAGACGAGGATCCCGGCCGAACTACCCGGCTCGAGCACGGAACCGGCGTGGTCCACGTCCTCGGTGCCGAGCAGGCCCGACGCCGCCCCCTCGAAGACGGCGAGGTCGAGGACGCCGTCGTGGTCCAGGTCCGCGATCGCCAGGCCGGCGACCGAGCCGTCCAGCTCCTTGCGGATGAACAGCAGGTCCAGAATCCGGATGATGCCGCGATCGTGCAGCTCGACCAGCAGCGGCAGCCCTTCGCCGGTCATCTTGCTCCCGGGAAACTCCACCACGAGGTAGTCGATCGGGCCCATCTCGTCGAGATCGTCAGTCATTTCAGCCCTTCCGGTCAGCTTGGTTAACCACACCTCACGCTGCCCCAGGGCGGCCCGCGGTCCTTCACCCCCAGCGGGTGAAAAGCTGGTCGCCCGGGTGCGGCCCGGCGGTCGCTCATCCCGGACGGATGACGACGGAAGCCTCCGGCGCGGGCGACGGTGGAACTACTGTCCCGCGGCATCCAGGCCGCGGGGCGAAGGCCGCGACCCTTGCCCAGGAGGCAGAAGATGGCTACTACCAGCACCAGGATCCCGTCGGGAGCGTATGTCGATCGGCGGCTGGTGGGAGGCAGCGCGGCCCTCATGACCGTGGGCTTCGTGACCTACGCGTTGGGTGCCGCCGTCGGCGCGATCGCGCTGGTCAGCGCGGTCCGCCGGTACGTTGCGCGGCTCGAGGAGCCGCCGCAGGTGACGGTGCGCCGCCGCTTCGGCCAGGCCCGGTCGGCCACCGCGGCCGGTGTCGGCGCGTGGCGCGACTACGACCGTGACGCGCTGTCCGACGCGGTCCGGTGAGGCCGGGTCGCCGCAGCGGAGATCTCGGCTGAGCGCACGGCGCTCGGCCGGCCGTCCCGATCGGGGCGTCGAGGAATGTGGCGGTGTTCTGCCGGCCGCCGGCCTCGGCGCCCTGTTTCGTCGTCCCGGCACCCACCCGCCTCGAGTGCCGGGCCGCGCTCGTTCCGCCGGTGTCCGGCCCGTCAGGACGGCGCGGACGGCCTGCCGCCATGATGGCGCCGCCGGCGCGGCGGTGCGTCATCCGAGCGGGATGAGCCCGCCGGATGTGGCTATTCGGCCGTCGGCGCGGGGCGGGGCGAGGGTTCTCGATGCCCGCGCCGCTCGCACTCGTCGGCGACGCGGTCGAGGCGGATGAGCTGCACACCCACCCGCTCCACCCGCAGCAGCAGGGCGCGGAATTCCTCGGTGGAGAACCAGCCCTCGATGATCGTCTGTCTCGGCACCACCTCGGACTGCATGCCGGCGAGGGCGCCGAGCAGTACCGGTCCGAGCCGATCCGATACGCGGATCTCGTATCTCTCTGTCATCCGATCACCTCCGGGTATCCCTTCCTGCACCATCGACCGCGCGAGTCAGTTACGGATCGTCCGCAGGGGATGGCGGTGCGTACAACCTTTCGCCTGGAAAACGTCACCGGCCGAGTGGTGATCATCGCGACAGTTCCCCCCGCGATCGACGAATTCAGCCCAATCGATCTTGAGTTACGCTCAATCCGGCGAAGTCGCTGTGCTGTTGACCAGGGAAGTCCGGGATATCGCATGGGTGATCGGGGCAGAACCACCCGGCCCGCAGGTGCGTCCTCCCGCGCCGGTGGCTCGGACGGGCTACTCGCGGCCAAGCTGGTCTGGCCGCCGCTGCCGCACGCGTTCGTCCCCCGGCGGCGCCTCATGGCACCGCTGGACGAGGGCGCCGAGGGCGAGGTCACGCTGGTCTGCGGGGGGCCGGGGTCGGGGAAAACGCTGCTCGTCGCCGCCTGGGCGGAGGCCGGCCGGGCTCCCGGGCCGGTCGCCTGGGTCTCCCTCGACGCCCACGACAACGATCCGACCTCCTTCTGGTCGTACGTGCTCGCCGCGATCCGCGGCGTCGGCGCGGTCCCGGACCGCAGCCCACTCGCGCGCATGTTTCCCGGTCCGCGCATCGACGAAACCTTCGTGCGCCGGCTGGCCGGGGGGATCACCAGGCTGCCCGATCCGGTCGTGCTGGTCCTCGACGACCTGCACGAGATCGACAATCCGCGGGTGCTGCGGTCGCTGGCGTTCCTCCTGCGGCATCCGCTCGGGCGGCTGCGGCTGGTGATCACCACCCGGGCGGACCGGGTGCCGTCGCTGCACCGGCCACGCATCCGGGGCGGGCTGACCGAGCTGCGCGCCGCGGAGCTCGCGTTCACCCCGGACGAGGCGGCGAGCCTGCTGGCCGCGCACGACCTGCGGCTCACGCCCGCCGAGATCGAGGTCCTGCTCGAGCGCACCGAGGGCTGGGCCACCGGGCTGAGCCTCGCCGCGCGGTTCATGGGCGGGCGGGACCCGGCACGAAGGGCCGGGGAGTTCGCGGGGACCGAGCCGGCGGTCGCCGACTACCTGATGTCCGAGGTCCTGGTCGGCGAGCCGCCGGAGGTGCAGCGCTTCCTGCGGCTCACCTCCGTCGCCGAGCGGGTCTGCGGCGAGCTCGCCGAGGCGCTCACCGGCGAGGCGCACGGCCAGCGGATCCTGGAACGCCTGGCGCGCTCTAACGCGCTGGTGACCAGGGTCGGTGACCGGCAGCAGTGGTTCCGGTACGACCGCCTGCTGCGCGACGTGCTGCGGCACCGGTTGCGGCTCGAGACCCCCGAACTCGTCGCGGAGCTGCACCTGAAGGCGGCGCACTGGTTCGCCGGCGTCGACGACGGTCCGGCCGCGGTCCGGCACGCGGTCGCGGCGGGGGACTGGCCGCTCGTCGGCCGCCTGGTGATCACCGTCGTCGGTGCCCGGATCGACTCCGCCGACCGCCGGCCGCTCACCGACGTGCTGGCGCGGGTTCCGGCGCATCAACTCGGCGCCACCGCGGGCCTCGCCCTCTGCGGTGCGCTGCTCGCCTTCGACCGCGGGGAGTACGAGGTCGTGCCCGGCCTGCTCGCCCGGGCCCGGGCGCTCAACGCCGGCGAGGACGCGGAGCTGCGGCTGCCCGGCGAGATCCTGGCCCGCGCGCTCGACGCGGCGCTGGCGCGGGAACGCGGCGACATGACGGCGCTGGTCGAGACGACCGCCGAGGCGCTGAGCCTGCTCGCGGAGGTGTCGCCGGAGCAGCTGCCCGGCGCGCGGCACTATCGGGCGACCGCCTTCGGCAACGCCGGCATCGGGCTGTTCTGGACGGGACGCCTCGGCGCCGCGCACACCCGCCTCAGGTCGGGGGTGTCGGTGGCGCAGCACGCCGGCGCGGAACGCACCCGGCTCGACGCGCTGGCCCACCTCGCGCTGGTCGAGGCGGAGCGCGGCCTGCTGCGGGACGCGTACGGGCACGCCCGCGGTGGCCTCGACGCGGCCGAGGGTGCCTGGCGGTCGGCGCCCCAGGCGGTGCCCGCCTACCTGGCGCTGGCCCTGATCAACCTGGAACGGCACAACCTGGGCGAGGCCGACGCGGCGCTCGACAACGGCATCGCGGCGCTCGGCGTCGACCCCGAGCCGGTGCTGTACCTCGCGTTGCGGGCGGTCCAGGTCCGGATCCTGCTCGCGCACGGCGAGCTCGACGCGGCCCGGCTGGCGGCCCGGCGGCTCGGGGAGGAGAACGACGCGGGCCGCACGCCCACCACGCTCGCCCGGTGGATGGCGCTCGGGGAGGCCGACCTCGACCTCGCGGCGGGCGAGCCCGAGCGGCTCATCCGCCGGGTCCGCAGGCCCGGCGCGGGCGCGCGGATGTTTCCGCGGCTGTGGACCCGGGTGGCGCGGGCACACCTGGCCCTCGAGGCGTACGAGTCGGTCGAGGCGGTGCTGGCCCCGATACACGTCTCCGCGCCCGACGTCGGCTCGGCCGTCGAGGCCTGGCTGCTCACCGCCCTGGTGGCGGACGAGCTGCGGCAGACCCGGCACTCGGTCGACGCGTTCTCGCGGGCCGTCGCCCTGGCGGAGCCGCAGGAGATGCGCGGCCCGTTCGTCGGTGTCGGCCTGCCGCAGCTGGCGGCCTTTCTGGAGCGCTACCAGTGGCTTACCCCGCACAGTTCGCCCTTCATCGCGGAGCTGATCAACGGCGCGACGGCCGATCCGGGCCGCTCCGAATCCTCCGGGGTGCAGGACGGCGAAGAGCTGACGGAGCGCGAATTGGACGTGTTACGTTACCTACCAACAATGCTGAGAAATCAGGACATAGCGGTACAGATGTACGTCTCGGTCAATACAGTAAAGGCGCACCTCAGGTCGCTCTACCGTAAGCTTGGAGTTACGCAGCGTCGTGAAGCGGTTGATCGGGCAAGGGAATTGGGCCTCTTGTAGGTATTTGTCGTGACTTTGTACCGACTGCCGCATGGTTACTCCTGGCGCTCCGTCAATTACCCCATGTGGACGATGCAAGGTCACCTCGCCTGCCGAACGCTGGTGGCTGAAGCTGATCGACTTGACCAACCGACACCACTACGGAGCCTGCCGAACGCCACCGCGACCACAATCGAGGCAAAACCGTGACGAGCGACGTGACGATTCGTGCTGATACCGCCATCGAGCCTACGGTCGAGAGCGACCCATTACTCGCCTCGAAGTTCGCCGTACCCAAGACGCCGCCGTTCACCGTCGAGCGGGAACGGCTGCTCAGCCGCCTTTCCCGGGCGGTGGCCAATCCCATGACCGTGGTGACCGGACCGCCCGGTTGCGGCAAGACGCAGCTGGTCGCCTCCTGGGTGTCCTCCGGGGGAGCGCCCGGCCCGGTCATCTGGATCGCCCTCGAGGAGGGCGACGACGAGCCCGGCGTGTTCTGGTCCTACCTCGTCGAGGGCTTCCACCGCAGCGGGATCGCGCTCTCACCGGCGATCGAGGAGGCCGCCCGCCGCGGAACGATCGGCCGGTCGCTGCTCGCCCGCCTGGCGGCCGACCTCGCCGCCCAGCACAGCGCCGTGGTGCTGGTCCTCGACAGCGTGTCCGTCCTCGCCGGGCGGCGCCTCGGCGACGACCTCGACGCGCTGCTCCGGCACGCCGACCAGCACCTGCGGGTGGTGCTGGTGGGCCGGTGGGATCCGCCGCTGCCGCTGTACCGCTACCGGCTGGCCGGCACGCTCAGCGAGATCCGCGGCGACGAGCTCGCCTTCACCGCCACCGAGACCGCCGCCCTGCTGGCCGGGCACGGCGTGCACCTGCCGGACTGGGCGCTGCGATCCCTCGTCGAGCGCACCGAGGGCTGGGCCGCCGGCATCCGGCTGTTCGCCATGGCCATGGAACGCAGCGGCGACGCCGAGGACCTGGTCATCACGATCGCCGGCGACGACGCGAACATCGCCGAGTACTTCCTCGGCGAGGTGCTGTCCGCCCAGCCGCCCGAGATCCGGGACTTCGTCCTGCGTACCAGCGTCGTCGACGACTTCACGCCGGACCTCGCCGACGTGCTGACCGGGCGGCACGACGCACGGCAGATCCTGGCCGCGCTGGAGCGGGCCAACGCGTTCGTGCAGCCGGTCGCCGAGCGCTCGACGGTGCACCGCTACCACCGCCTCTTCGCGGAGTTGCTGCGCGCGCAGCTGACCTACGAGGAGCCCGACCAGGTGCCGCAGCTGCACCGCCGCGCCGCGGCCTGGTTCGTGGCGCACGGCCGCGCCGCCGAGGCGATCCGGCACGCCGTCGCCGCCGGGGACTGGGAGCACGCCTGCGCGCTGGTGGTCCAGGACCTGGGCATCGGCCGCCTGGTGGCCGGCGGGGACGCGGACCGGCTCGGCAAGCTGTTCCGCGAGATGCCGGCCGAGCTGGACGGTCCCGCGGCCGCGCTGGTGACGGCCGCGCAGCGGCTCGCCGCCGCCGACCCGGACGAGGCCGAGCAGCACCTGGAACGCGCCGCGGGCCTCGCCGCCGGCGGCGCCCCGGAGCAGACCCTGCC
>NZ_JBEZXZ010000026.1:0-65248 GCF_040638275.1 Actinoplanes sp. NPDC026623
CTCACCACGAAGAAGCTGCAACGCGGCACCCACCGCAGCGTCCGCGACCTCAACAAAGACATCCGAACCTGGATCCAGACCTGGAACGACAACCCGCGCCCCTACGTCTGGACCAAGACCGCCGACCAGATCCTCGAATCCATCGCCCGCTACTGCACACGCATTAACGACTCACGACACTAGACGAACTTGACGCCGCTTACCGCAACGACGACGGCGAAGAGGTCCCAATCCCGGGCCGACGCAGCGTCATCGTCTACATGGCTGAGCACAAAGTCCGGAACCGGTTCGCCTGGACCTCACATGAGGTGGTCGATCAAGCAATCCACGACCTCCGCGCTCGAAGGAACCGATCACCCGCTTCGGCACCGTGACGCGAAGGCGACCCGGCGTCCTCCGAGCTACGGCCCTCCACGCCGGCGTACATCCGGCACGCCTTGGGCCCGCGACGTGCAGGGACAGCTACTCGGTCCGGCACAAGACGTACAACGCCACCTGGCAGAGCGAACTAGGAATGGAGATGCAAATGTTCGCGCCGATCTCCGACGAGAACGCGAGAGCTACCTTCACACCTAAACCCAAGGCGCAGACCACCATCGAGAAGTGATACCGCTCTCAGCCGTCTATCCTGCACTCAATCTGTTTGGCGCCGCGCCGAGATGGCCGCTAGCTTGTGGACGCACAGAACCGTAATTCCGATAATTCAGACCAGCGCAACGACCATTCAAATACCTGACATCTGGAGAACCCGTCATGGCCAAGCAAGTGGTTACCCTCATCACCGATGACATCGACGGAAGCGAGGGCGACCGTACGGTGGAATTTGCACTGGACGGCGTCACCTACACCATTGACCTGTCTGACAAGAACATCGGCAAACTCCGTAAGGCCCTTGACCCCTACATCGGAGCCGGCACCCGAGTGAGTCGCTCGAACGGGCACCCCCGCGGCGTCGGGCGCGGCGCAGGCAAGCCTGCACGTGTCGGCCGTCAGCAGAACCAGATCATCCGGGAGTGGGCGGTCAAGAACGGCTACGAGATCAGCGAACGCGGCCGTATCCCGGCCGCCGTCGTGGAGGCGTTCAATAGCCAGCGATAAGACCCGGTGGTCTCGCCAGAGGTGACATAGCGGTGGCCCCGATCGCCAGTTCGGGGCCACCTCGGGCCACCGACACCGCCGATACTCCGAGCTGATGCCGGGGCCGGACT
The DNA here is from genome assembly GCF_040638275.1 of Actinoplanes sp. NPDC026623. NCBI lineage: Bacteria > Bacillati > Actinomycetota > Actinomycetes > Micromonosporales > Micromonosporaceae > Actinoplanes > Actinoplanes sp. NPDC026623. The sequence goes on from NZ_JBEZXZ010000026.1 coordinate 1,209, forward strand.
CTGCCACGCACCTGCTTGGCAGCTGTTTGGCGACACCGGCAGCGGGCATGGCGTGGCCGCTGGGCGGGTCGCCTTCCTGCAGAAGCAGGCGGGGCTATTGGGCCGCGGGCTCGCCCGGTTTGCGGGCGACGCCGGTCCAGTAGTAGGCGGCGTCGGGGTCCTCCGGCGGCGTCTCCGGTCGCCAGGTCAGCACCGGCACCAGACCCGGCTCGACGAAGTCCCAGTCGCCGAACATCTCCGCAACGTCCTCCGCGGAACGGGGTACAAAGGTCATCCCTGAACTCTCGGTGACGTCGACGATGGCGGCCATCGCTTTCGGGTCGAGGTCGGCGGTGGGATGGCTAATCGCGAGGTAGCTGCCCGCAGGTGCCCAGTTCCGCAACCTGTCGACGACCGCGGCCGGGTTGTCGTCGTCGGCCAGCAGCATCAGCACTGACGCGAGGATGATCGCGACAGGCTGGTCAGGGTCAAAGGTATCGGCCAGGGTCGGGCTGATCAGCATCTCCTCGACGTGGCGCAGATCGGCGTCGAGGTACTCGCAGCGGCCCCGGGAGTCGCTGGAGAGCAGGGCACGGGCGTGGACGAGAACGAGAGGATCGTTGTCCACGTACACCACCCGGCACTGCGGGGCGACGCCCTGCGCCACCTGGTGCAGGTTCGGCACCGTGGGGAAACCGGTGCCGATATCCAAGAACTGGCGAATCCCCTCCCCTGCCAGGAACCGGGTGGCGCGTACCATCCAGTCCCGGTTCGCGCGGACCATCATCGGCACCCCCGGCGCCGCAGCCTTGATCGCGTCGCCGACAGCCCGGTCGACGGCGAAGTTGTCCTTCCCCCCGAGCCAGTAGTCATACACCCGCGCCGAATGCGCCACGTGCTCGTTGACGCCGCCAGCGCCTCCTCGGGACACGGCCGCGGCAACGGCACCGACCCGCTGCAGGTAGGAACCGTCTGACGCAGCCATATGGATCACTGGCTCGCCCCGCTACTGGCTGCGCTGTCGTTTCGGGCCGCCTGTCCTTTCCCGGGCCTGCCGGGGCGCCACATCGGGCGCAGCGGCGGGCCGCCGTCGGCGACGGGGAACGGTTCGAGCGGGGTGTAGCCGTGCCGCTCGTAGAGGCGGCGGTTGCGGTCTCCGGTCGCTTCCAGGTAGGCGGGCCGGCCGGCAGGGTCGAGTTGCGCGTGATGATGCTCGAGCAGACGGCTTCCTAGCCCCCTGTTCTGCAGGACGGGGTGCACGGCCAGGAATGCCAAGTAGTCGTGGTCGTGACCGGTCGGGTGGTGCTGATGCATGGCCATGTCGAGCGCGGCGAATGCCGGCAGGTAGGGGCCGACCGCGGCGGCCAGACGCTCGCCGTAGTCAGGGATGTCGTCGGTGATGCCGTCGGCGCCGACCGGGTACCAGATCGCGGCGGCGGCGGGCATCGCCGCGTCCGGGTCCATGATCAGGTCGACGTGGGCGGCGGTCAGAGCGTGCGCGGCGATGATCTCGAAGTAGGGGAAGTAGCGGCTGGCGCGGTCGGCGACCTCGGGAATGAGATGCGAGGCGAGGTCGCCGTGGAAGAACGCGGCCACCAGCAGCATGATGAGGATCTGATCGTCGCTCGGCTCGGCGCGGCGGATGACCGGAGACCGCTGGTCGGTGAGGGTCATCGGGTGCCTCGCAGGGCCGGGCGGGCGACGCCGTTGCCGATCCGCTCGTACGCGGCGGGCCGGACGGCTTTAAGGACCAGGGCGACGACGACACCGAGCAGGGCGAACACGGCAATGGCGGCCGGGAAGTACCAGCGCAGGCTGTCGCTCGGGTCGACGCCGAGCAGCAGGTGGAAGTTCGCGATGGTCTGCCACAGGATGATCGTCAGCAGGATCGCGGCGACGATCGGGCAGATCAGCCCGCGCCAGACGCTGACCTGACCCACGCTGCTGCGGATGCCGGCGGTCGGGCCGGGAACGCCGCGGACCAGCTCCGCGGTGTCCTCGGCCCGCCGCCTCCGGGATCGTTGCCGGATGGAGTAGGCCAGCATCGCGATTGAGGTCAGCACCATCAGGGTCAGCACACCCAGGCCCGCGGACGCGGTGAGCCAGAAGAACAGTTGCGTGTAGGGGTCCCAGTGCGCGATCGCGTACCCGAGGATGACGGTCAACCCGATGGTCGACTGCAGCAGCGACGCGGCCACGGGTGATTTCGTGCGCTGGGAGGTGCGGCCGAATACCGCGGGCAGCATCCCGTCGCGGCCCATCGCGTAGATGTACCGGTTCGAGGTGTTGTGGAACGACAGCGCCGCGGCGAACAGGCTGGTGACGAATAGCAGGTGCCCGAGTGTGATGACGAAGGCGGGCAGGTAGCCGCCGGCCAGGATGAAGATCAGGTTGGTGCCCTCGGTGCCGGCCTGCGCGACGATGTGGTCCGGGCCGGTGGCGACGGTCATCGCCCACGCGCAGGCGCCATAGAGCAGGCCGATGACGGTGAGGGCGAGGAAGGTGGCGAGCGGCACGGTGCGGCGGGCGTTCCTGGTCTCCTCGGCGAAGACTGTGGTGTTCTCGAAGCCGACGAACCCGGCGATCGCGATCGTGGCCATCACCCCGGCGCTGCCCGCCAGCAGCCAGGACGGCGACAGGGTCTCGAAGCTGACCTGACCCTGGTAGGGGTGGGATAGCTGCACGGCGGCGAACGCGACGGCGACGGCGATCTCCGCGAGGAGCAGGACCGCGAGCAGTTTGGCGCTGAAGTCGACGCGCAGCAGCCCGAAGATCCCGACAGCCAGCCAGCCGACCAGCGCACACGTCCACCAGGCGACGTCGTGGTGGAAGTGGTTGGCGATGAAGTGGGACGCCTCGTAGCCGAGGCCGCCGTACAGGCCGACCTGCATAGCGTTGTACGCCAAGACGGCGACGAACGCGGTCACGGCGCCCATGACCCGGCCGAGACCGGCGGTGACGTAGACGTAGAACGCGCCCGCGTTGGGGATTTGCCGGGCCATCGCCACGTACGGCAGCGCGAAGATGCCGAGGATGACGGCGACGGCGATGTAGGCGATCGGGACGCCGCGTTGCTGGGCGATGGCGAACCCGCCGGTCGCGCCGCCGGCGATGACGGTCAGCGGCGCCGCCGCCGCCATCACCTGGGCGGTGACGCCGAAGACGCCCAGCCTGTCTTTGGCCAAACCAGACTTCACGTTGCTCATCGGAGGTGCAGCAGGTGCAGTTAGTGCAGTCACGAAGGGACTCCAGGAAATGAGGGGTGTGTTTCGGGGTGATCCGGAGGGCCGGTCAGGCCAGCTTGGAAGCGTCTGCGGTGACGGTGCTCTCCACGGCATCGAGCAGGGCAACCACCGACGCAGACGCCGCCAGCCGGGTGTAGACCTGCTGTATCGCCTGCTCGTAGGTCCCGGCCGGGGCCCCGTCGAGAACGTTGTGCAGCAGACCGGAGGCGTGACACAGACCCGCCAGCACGATGTCGCGGTGATCCAGCTCCCGGCGGACCCGGCAGTGCTCCGAGAGCCTGGCGCGTGGCCACGCCGCAGTGTTTTTCTCCGCAGGCTGGTAGAAGGTGCACATGCTCAAGGCGCGGCGGCGCCGTTGCACGGAGATCAGGTTCGCGCGGGCGAGCCGGTCGGCTACCTCCCGCTCCGCGCCGTCGGCGAGGAACGCAATCCATTCTCGCGATGGCAGAGGATCGCGCTGGCCGAGGACGGTGTCGAGAACCTTGTGGGCCAGCGCGTCCCACGGGACTGTCCGCTGCCGCAGGGCTTCCGTGCTCGGCTTCACGAGGTCGTCGTTCACCTCAATCCACTTACCGACCGCAAGTTCGACAAGCAGTGCCCCGGCCAGCGCCGCCCCCACAAGGTCGCCATGCACCCGCAGCAGCCCACTGCGGTCGTCGAGCGCAACGAAGAACAGATCGTCGGCGAACCCGTACCCACGCACCGCCTGCGGCCGTGCCGGATCAGAGACCGCCGCAAACATCGCGGTCTCAGCCGCGGCAGCAAAGCCGGGCAAGTGCCCGTGCCGCGCCGGGTGCTGCCCGGATGGCGGGTATCCCGATGGCGCCGGCTCGGTGTGGCGGGGCTCACCGGGGTAGGCGGACGGCTGAGGCGCTCGGACCGGCGGCTCCACATAGCCCGGCGCAGCTGGGTGTGCTGGCCGCACGCCATAGCTGCCGGGCAGCTCGGCTGGCCACGAATGACCGGCTTGAGGCACCGCGGCCCGTCCACCCGGCGGGATAGCGGTATCGGCGGCGTGGCGGGGCGCAGTCTGGTCGTCCGGTAACGAACGGCCGGGTGTTCGTCGCGGATAGGTCATGTCCGCCAGCACTCTTCGAGTGCCCTGGCGGACCCGAGGGAGCCGGCGTCGTTGGGGTGCATGACGGTGCCTCCTTAAGCAGGGTCGCGGGCGGTACGGAATCAGGAGTGGGGCCGGGCGCAGCGACTCGTGGCGACGTACGAGGTACGCCCGGCCCTCCACCGCGACCTGACCGATCGGGTGCCCCGGAGTGCGGGTCGATCAGGTGTTGAAGCCCGGGCGCAGCGCCAGCAAGCGTGCTCGACACCACGACCGGGAGCTATTCCGCGTTGCCATTCAGGCGCTACGTTGCATCAGCACGTTGCGGACTTCCTCGGGCGGATCGGTCCATTCCAAGAACCGTTGCCAGAGCTCTACTGGGGTCATCGAGGAACGGTCGCCGGCTGCGCGCTCCATCAGCACGGAGCAATAGACCGCCACACCGATCCAGCCAAGATCGAGGAGCAAGTCCATGCGAGCGGTTTCGCACGGCCACGCCAGCCCGCAGCTGAAGCACGCCCATGCCGGGAGCTGCACCTGATGCGCGTGCCTACTAAGCCGCTCGATCACGTCGAGGTCTCCGATCACCGCCCACAACAGTGCCTCTGGCAGCGGTGGCGTACCACCAAGCCAGCCGCTGCTACATGTCGCGCTTAGGTGTTCGGCCAGCGCGGGGCCGAGACGTTCCGCTTCGGAACCGGACTTCTGAGGCGGTTGCTGAACCGCTCTCGGTCTCGTCATGCAAGCAGCATTGGCAGAAGCCAGCGAACGCCGCGTTCCGAACGTCCACGGAGCAAGCTCACCGCGTCTGCACTGCTCAGCGGGTTCATTCCCCTCGTGCCCGGGCCTCACAAAACGGGGCGTGTCACTGGTGCTATTACGTAGATCACCGGGACTGCGAGATGAAGCCGCGGCCCTCGGCGTGAGAGTCACTTCAGCAGCCCTCCGCTCCGAGTGTCATAGCAGTACAGCGGGGCCTTCGAATGTGGCGTTCCAGGATCCGAGCCCCGAGTTCGTCAGGCGACGATCTGCATGCTCAGATCATCAAGGCGCGAGCGGCGCCAGACCATGACGACACCCGCATGATCAACATTCGACTCGACCTAAGGCGAGCCGCGTCGGCCACGCCTGAGCAAATGAACTTGGCCTGACCTGCAATGATGACCGCGCATAGCCGGTATGCAGTGTCGACCACTGAGCGAGAACCCTTAATGGCTCCGCACACGGCGGCCTGGCTGCTGTGATCGAAGGCCGACTGCACGGAGCCCGGACAAACGGCGCGCGCGAAATCAAGTATGTCGCGACGTTTGGAACGGCGAGGAAGCCGGCGAAACGATCGACAGGTGTGGCCGCACACGGGAATCTTCGCCTCGTCGCGCGTGTCGTCCGCGCGGGCCCGCTCAGTACGCCAGCGTCCTTGTTGGTGTAGTTGTCCAAAAGTCTGGTGCCGTGTCGGCTGCCGATCATCTCGGGCCGTCCGTAGGGTGGCGAGGTGTCAAGTCGACGAAGCGCCATGGGTCGCCGTCCACGCCAAGGTCCGCCGCGGCCCCCTGCTGCTCCTGCAGACATTCAGCTAGCGAGTGACCCGCAGCCCGATCTCGAGCACGAGCAGACCGTCGAGGCCGCCGCGTACTACGACGTCGACCTCACGAACAGGCTGGCGGAACGCGTCGAGTTCTTTCAGTGCCGGTTCAAGAAGGCAACGCTCGCCGGCTCGCATCTGGCAAAGGTCAGGTTCACCGACTGCCTGGTGGAGACGTCTGATCTGTCGAACCTGCGGGCGGAGAAGGGCACGCTCGAACGGGTGAAGCTGTCCGACTGCCGGATGACGGGGTTGGCGTGGAGCGACGGCCTGATCAGCGACGCAACCTTCACCGACTGCAAGATCGACCTGACAAACTGGCGCTTCGCGCGGTTCGACGTGGTGACCTTCGAAGACTGCAACCTTTCCGGCGCGGATTTCACGGATGCTGATCTGCGTGGCGCCAGCTTCACCGGATGCGATCTCTCTGGCGCGCAGTTCCACAACGCGAAGATGGCTGGCACCCGGTTCCGCACCTGCGAGTTGGAGGGTGTTGGTGGCATCGCGAATTGGGAGGGCGCGATCGTGCACCCGGACGACCTGCTCGGGCTGTCCTATGTCTTGGCCGGCGCGCTGGGAATCGTTGTGCGAGAGACGGATCGGTAGAGCGCTTGCCGCAGAGGTGGATTCGCAGCGAGTGCACAAGCGCTGTCGGAGGGTGTTGAATGTCTCCATCGTCGGATACCGGTCGCCCTGCGGCGGCGCGCCGGCGGCTAGTCGAGCATGACTGGTTTGAGGGCGCGAACGTCGGCTTGGAGTTCGCGGACGCCCAGTTCGTCAACGCCGACCTGACCGAGGCCGTCGCCGAGCGATGCGTGTTCATTAACTGCGAGTTCGTGGGGGTTCGCTTCAATTGTGCTCGACTGACCGATGTCCGTTTTTCGTCCTGTCGGTTCGCGGGCTGCAACTTCTTCGACGCCGTTCTGACTGGTAGCGACCTCACCGAGTGCTCGTTCGACCGTTGTTCCTTCACCGGCACCGAGATCATCGGAGGTAACTGGCAGTCGACGGGCCTTGCCGGTGCAGAGCTCGGGACGGTCGAGTTCCGCAAGGTCGGGATGCAACAGGCAAATCTCACTGGCGCGCGTTGTCAGGGCGGTGTGTTCGTGGAGGTGGATTTCGCCAACGCCGCACTCGCCGGCGCCGATTTCACTGGTGCTGATTTACGCGGCAGCGTGCTGACGGCGTTTGACCCGAGGACGGTTGAGCTGGACAGAGCGGTGATCACCTCCGATCAGGCTGTCGACATCGCCTTGTGCCTCAACATGTCTGTCCGGTGACAGGGTGCTGTGCCCTGAGCTGCGTCGGCGAACACCGGGCCGGTCGTTGTCCGAGCCGGCGCGGCAGCTGCGCGCGGACCGCACCCGACCAGTGCAGGATCATCGATACACTCCAGTTCCTCCCTTTGACCGATGAGCCGCGGGACTGATCGATGAACGGCATGACCGCACGACGATGCGCCCGGTGTGGTGGCACGCTCGCCCGCGACCGTCACCCGGAGGATCAGGTGTGCGCCGCATGCAACGGTCGTGGCTCGGATGGCCTGCCGCCGATGCCGCACGAGTTCTGGCGGCATGAGGTGATGCGCCAGGCGTTCGCGTCACGCAACTTTGGGCAGGTGATCCGGGCTTATCGGATCCATCCACTCCGCGGGCGACCGCTGCCTCAGCCGGTGGTGGCGGAGGCACTGGGCATCAGTCAACCGCAGCTGAGCCGGATCGAGAACCACGGTCAGATTCAGTCTCTCGACACTCTGGTCTTCTACGCACGGACGTTGCACATCCCCGGCGAGTGTCTGTGGTTCGACTATCCGGACGATCCCGCCTACACGCAGCTTGCGGCCACGCACGAGCGAGATGTTGCCGGCGCACTGAGTGGGCCCCTGTTCGAGGTGTCCTCACGGCGCACCCGCCTCGTGACCGATGCGGTGGGCCAGCAGGGCGAGCACACGCTGGTCTACACGCCGCCCCGAAGCGCATTTCCCCGGCTCGACGACTTCATCGCATCCCCGGCCCGGGTCTGCGTGGTCGAGGGACCGCCGGGTGCCGGAAAGTCCGAGCTGACCTATGAGATCGCCCGTCGCTTCGGCTCGCGGCTGACCGTGCAGTTGCACTCGGTGGACACCTGGCCTGAGCGCCGCGCCGACCTGGCGCAGGAGATCCTGCGCTATGCGTCGGTCACCGCACAGGTTGACCCGATGCTGCAGTTGGAGCGTGAACTAGAACAGCCCGAGGGCGACTGCCTGGTGATCGTCGACGGGTTGAAAGCCCACAGCGATGTCCTGCACGTCGGACAGCAGGTCGACCAACTGCTTCGCCAGATTCCCCAGCGAGCGCTGCGGTTTCTGCTCGTCATCAGAACCCCGCCGCGCCCGGACCTGACGTCATTCCCGGTGCTGACCGCACTGAGCTACCGTCCAGACCATCGCGGCGACAACCTGCAGTCGATCGGCGTGACCGAATGGAGCTTGGGCGAGGCCCGGCAGGTGTGGAACACCTCGCGGGCGGCCGGAGAGCCAAGTTTCACGGACCTCCCGCTGCGAGTACAGCAACTCGCGCGGCTGCCCCTGTACATGAAGCTGCTGAAGTCCGCCGGGCAGGACGTGGCGTCGGGCGGCCTGGATTCGTATTGGCTCGTTGATGCCTGCGTCCGGGCACTGGCACGGGCCGCAGGTGCGGACGAGGATCTCACCGTCGATGCCCTCGCAGAGCACGCGCTTACGCAACTACGAGACGTTGTTCCGCTGCCGCTGCGGGAACCACACCCTCAGTCGGATACCGCCCGCTCCGGCCCGCCGCTTCCTGCGGTGTCACCGCTGATTGATCGCGCCGGCACCCCCGTGTTCGGCCACGACATCATCCGTGAATACGCGGCAGCGACGGCGATCGCCACGATCGTGACCGAGCGCGGCCGAACGACGGAAACCGTCGCGGGTATCAACCAACTCGCCGCCGATGGCCGCTCGTCGGCCACTGCCCGCGGCCTGCTGGCGTTCATCGTTTCGGCGTTGGACGGCACAGCACCTGAAGCGCTGCGATCGTTAGCGTTGGCACCTGCGCTCAGTGTTTCGGACGCGCTACCCCTGATGCTGGCGGCGGCCGGCGCAGGTTCAACGATCCTCACTCCCGCCGTGCTGCGCCGCTGCGCGGCGCGCTGCCAAGAAACCGATAAGGCCTTGGGCCTGGCGCACGCCTTGCTGACGCTCCCGGAGCTCGTGCCCGCACTCGGCGCCGGATACGGGGCCTGGGCGGTGGGCACGCTCGACCGGTTCGGCCCCGACGTCTGGGCCGACCTTGCGCAAGGGCTGGAGCATCATGCCGACGCTGCGACGGTGCGAGATTTCGTCGCGCACCTCGATCTTAACCAGCCGCAGCATGCCGTTTTCGTCGCCCGGTACGCACACCTCTTTCTGCCCCTGGACGACGAGCCGGACCGCGCGGCGCTGGCGGCCCTGATCGGGCATCCCGATTGGAGGGTCCGCGCAGCGCTCGCGACTGGGCTGGCCGCAGATGGCAACGGTCTCGAGTCCGATCTGTCGCCCGCTGTCGACCAGCTCGTCCGCGACGAGGACTACAAAGTCCGGGCGGCAGTGGCCGCGATCGTCACCAGGCTTGCTCTCGACGACACCGCGAAGGCCGTTCAGCTGCTGCTGTCGGACGCGAACTGGCATGTGCGGGCCTGCACGCTCAACGCGATCCTCGACGACGGGGTAGGTAGGGCAGCGGCACTTCGAGCCCACGTCATCGAAGCCCTCGTGGACCCAGCCTGGCAGAGGTGTCCGCCATACCTCGATCGGGTTCGCCACCGCTTCCTGTTGTTACACGACCCTCGCACGCCCGAGAGCAGCTCGGGCCGGGACCACGCGCTGTTCGGCATGCTGCGCGAGGCCAACACCGGCTGGCTGTCGCTGCCGGACGTCCAACTGTCCGCGCTGCGCGAACAGGCGCGATCCAGCCGATGGTGGCTCCTACAACGCGAACGGGGCTTAGCGCTAGATCGCGCACCGCTGCAAGCTCCGTCAGCACGGCAGGCATTCCGGCAACTCCGTGATGGCAGCTCGGTGCAGATCGCACTGGACCTACGGGATCTAGAACTTGCCGTACACGTGGCTCAGGCGGCCGTTGACGCCGGTGCGCACTTGATCGAGGTCGGCGACCCGCTGATCAAGGAGTACGGCCTGAAAGCGCTGGCAGAAGTCAAGCGCCGTGTCCCAGCGGGCATCGTCGTCGCCGAGATGATGTCCGCGGACTGGGGCCGAGACCAAGTCGTCCTTGCCGCCGAGGCCGGCGCCGACGCTGTCCTGCTCATTGGACCGGCTACCGCTTCGAGCGTCTCAGCCGCGGTGACTGCCGGATCCCGGCTCGGGGTGCCGATCCTGCTGGACGCCGCAGCGTCGCAACTCAGCGAAACGTGGATCCGCGAGATGGAACGTCTCGGAATCGACGGATTCACCGTGACGACCAACATCGATCTCGGAGTCCGTGGCAGGCATCCGCTGGACACCGCTAGAGCCATCCGCAGCTGGAGCCGACTGCCTGTCGCCGTCTCCGGCGGCTTCAGCTCCACGGATCATGACATCGTCGCCAGCCCGGACTGGGACATCCTGATCATCGGCCGAAGCGTCGCGGAAGCGGTCGACCCCGCCGAGGCCGCGCGCCAGCTCATCGATCTCGTCCGCCGTCGCCAATCAGGGAGAAGACATGCGCATCGTCGCGATGAATGACCACGTGATCGCCGGGATCGAGGATCTTATGGGCATGGGTGCGCCCTATGTCCGGGCTCGCAGCAGCTCTGACTACTGGCTGTACGCCACGCTGTTCTCCTCGACCTGCCCCGTCGCGATCGACGGTGACCAGATCCTCGGCGCCGTCGTGGCCATGCGCAGCCAAGACGAGCCCAACGACGTGTACATCCAGGACGTCATGACGCACCCCGAACACCGCCGTAGCGGCGTCGCGCAGGCGCTTCTCGGTTTCGTCATAGCCCAAGCCATCGCCTGGAAGTGCCGACGCCTCTACCTCACCTCCGAGGCAGATAACGACGCCGCCGCGTCGACCTGGCAGCGGCTCAAGTTCACGAACATTCCCGGTGACAGGATGGTAAATGGCGTGCACGTCATTTCGAACTTCAAGGGTCCAGGAAAAGATCGCGCCGTCTACGAACTGACGCTCTAGCAGTCCAATCCCTTCGCCTCAAGGGCACGATCCGTCGAAAAGAAGAGTGTCCGCTCCTCGCTCTATCTGTCGTCCTCGACGTCCTTTCATGCTCTCTGAATGTCGATCATGCACGGTCTGTCATAGCGCTACCTGGGCGCCTCGGTAATGATCGGGCAAACATCGCGGTAGGGCGGCAGCAACAGCCGACACTCATCTCCCGGACCGGGGTCCGGACGTAGAGCCGGTTCACGCCCGTGCCGTGGCATTCCGTCGAGCACAGGGCAAGGGATGGCTCATGAACGGTTGGGCAGCGATCACCGCACGAGGACGGTACCCCGCACGGCGAGCGTTTGCCGGCTGCCGCAGGACGCACCGCGGCCGAGTACCGGGATGACCGAGGCCGGGCTGTCGCAGCTGTCGGAGTTCGGCACACAGTTGCGTGTTGAGCGGCGCCGACGGGGGATGACGCTAGCGGCGCTTGGCCACGCAACGAATGTGAGTCTTTCCCTTATCGCGAAGATCGAGAAGGCGCAGCGGTGGCCATCCTCGCGGTTCGCCAAGGACTGTGATCGGGTACTGGGAACCGGTGCCAATTTCAGCGAGATGATGCCGGCGATCGACCTTCTCCGGCTTCGCCGTGACCGGCGACGCCGCACCGCGTCAAGTGACTCCGCGGGATCGGACCGAACCGAGGCGACATCGGTCGATGATCCTCGAACAAAGGGTGCGGCATCGACGGCCAAATCGCCGCCACGCGGCGGCCTATTCGTCTGCCGGTCACCTCGCGCGGTGGCTTCACCTACGCGCCGATTTGGACAATTGACGGCGTTCTCTAATTGTCCAATGCGAGCGTCTAGCGAACCGGGCGGCAATCACCTCTCAATAGAACGTAGCGCGGGCACACGACGAGGCCCGCCTACTCCAGGGAGGTTCCCCATGGACACGCGCAAGACCAACGACCGGGTTGAAACGGTCACCACCTACGAGTCCGTCACCGCCGCCACGATGGCGCTCGGCAGCAAGACCTACACCGGCACGGTCTCGGCCGGTGGTGGCACGGCGCGGCTGGCTCCGGCTCAGCAGTAGCCCTTCTCCTCCACCGAACCGGATCCCTTCACAGCCGGGGGCGGGCCTGATGTGGCCCGCCCCCGGGTGAGCGCTTGACGAGGAGCAGCAATGCCCGACCTCCCCCCAACCCTTTGCGCGTCGCCGGGCCTGCGGCTGCGCACGGAGTACTTCGGCGCCCTGGGGTGGACCATCGTCCCGCGCCGGATCTTCCACCTCGGGCCTACCGCGACGGTGCTCGCCATGCTGTATCAGCAACCGCGATCGACCACGCTCTGTCCGGATGCGCTGCAGGTGGTGCAACGCCGCTTCGCGTTTAGCGCCAGCGCGGTCATGGGCACTCTTGAGGAGCTGCACACCAGCGGCGTATTGCGGGCAACAGCCGCTGAGCCGCAACCGGTTACCGCCGACGACGTGCATCAGGCGGCCGATGAGGCCGAGACCACCCGGCCACGGACCAAGGTGCTCAAGCCCTTCTGGGTTCATCTGCAGCCGTTCACCCGCTGCAACCAGCACTGCGTCACCTGTTACTGCTCCGGAGGCCCGAAAGCCGACCCCTTCCTGCTGTCGCCGGCCGACTGGCTCACCGCCATCGACAAGCTGGACGCCTACGGTGTCCTGGACGTCTACATCACCGGCGGCGAGAGCCTGCTCTACCCCGCGTTCTTCGACCTTGCCGAGCACATTCTCCGCCGTGGCCTGGGGTTCGGGTTGTCGACCAACGCGACCATCCTCGGCGGTGGCCGCCTGGAACGGCTCCGCAATCTGGGCTACTCCCCGATCCAGGTCTCCCTGGACGGGGGCACGCCGGCCACCCACGAGATGATCCGCGGCGTCCCCGGGTGCTGGAACAAGACCCTCGACGGCATCCGGGTGATCGGCGAGTTCGCCGAGGTCGTCATCAACACCGTCGTCAACCACATCAACCTGCGCGAACTCGAACAAGTCGTGGTGACCGGCATGGACCTGGGCGTGCGCCACTTCAAGTTCTTCCCGCAGAAGCCGGTCGGCCGGGCCAACCCGGCGACCACCCTGGACGACGCCACCATCACCCAGACGCTGCTCCCGGAATGCGTCCGCCTCGCCGACAGGTACGACGTCGAGATCGAATCGATCGACCCCAAGGCAGGCTGCGGCAGCGGCAGCATCGGCTTCGCCGTGGACCAGCGCGCCAACATCCACCCCTGCATCTTCGGGGTCGAGAACCCGGACCTGGTCGCCGGGAACCTGCTCACCGACGACCTCGACACGGTCTGGTTTCAGTCCCCGGTCTTCGCCCCGTTCCGCGGTGAAGTGGCCACCGTGTGCCGGCGATGCGAGGCACCATGCGGACGTTGAACCGGCCCCGGGTCCTGGTCTGGGCCCCGACCCTCTACGAATCCGGATTCAAGCAGCACCACGTCGACGGCGAAGCACTCGCCCTGCAAGCCTCGCTCGAGCGGGCCGGCTACGACAGCACCCTGCTCGACGCCTACTACCGCGGCCGCCCGGCCAAGACCCTCCACACGGCGCTCACCGAGCCGGCAGCCGGAATCGACATCGTCGTGGCGCATCTGTTCACCACCGACGCCTACGGCACCCGACTGCACGCCATCGCCGATGAACTACGCGCCGCGCGTATCGAGCACGGAGTCCGGGTCGTCGGATTCGGCCCTCTGGCCGTCAGCGCCGCCGCTGAACTGCACGCACATGGTGCCGTCGACCACGTCGCCGGCACCGGCGAGCGTGCAGAGGATGACCAACTGGCCCCGCTCCTTGCCCACCTCGACCAGCATCTGCGTGAGCACACGCCCCTGACAGACCTGCGGACTGCAGACCTGCCCTATTCCGCGGGCGCCGTGGTTTCGGTGGCCGGCAGCCGCGGCTGCCGGTCCCGGTGCACCTTCTGCGCCTACAACGCCGACCTGCCCGGAGGCGGCTGGTACGAGCTTCCGATGGACGCCGTACTCGCCGACATCGCCTGCCTGCACCACACCATCGGCGCCACCCAGTTCGCGTTCACCGACTCTGACTTCGGCGGCACTCCCGACCGTTGCCACGAACGCGCTGTCGCCCTACGCGACGGTATCCGCGCCCTTGGGCTCGCCGGCATCATTACCTTCGCGATCAGCGTGCGGCCCGAGACGCTGACCCCCGACACGATCCGCGTCCTCGCCGACGCCGGTGTGCGCACCGCGCTGGTCGGCATCGAGTCGCTCAATCCGAACACCCTGCACCGGCTCTACGGCAAACGCCAGGACCTCACCCACCTGAACAAGGTCGTCGTCGCCGCCGATACCGCCGGCATCGTCATCGTCGGCAGCTACATCCTGTGGCACCCCTGGCAGACCCTGACCGCGCTGCGCGCGGAGGTCGAAGCGATCGACGCCTTCGGCCGCTTCCGCATCCCACAGTTCATGGCCCGCAGCGTCCTTCGGGTCGTCCCCGGCACCGTCATAGAACGCCAGGTCCGCGCTGCCGGGCTCCTCGACGAGGCACCGTTTCATCGCGAGTTCCGCATGGCCCACCCCGCCGTGCATGCGCTGTACGCCGACCTGCAGGCGTGGTTCACCGAGAACGCTCAGCCCGTCATCGCCGGCCTGCACGAGGACCAGCACGACGCCTTTCGGCAGCTCAGCGTGCTGAAAGCCGAGGAGTGGTGCTGGTTCACCCAGCAGGTCACCGACCGCTGCGAGGAGCCCGCTCGTGCCTAACATCATCCTTGGCCTGCATGGCGGTGCCAACGCGACGGCCGCGGTCGCGGTCGACGGCGATGTCGCCTACTGCGTCCAAGAGGAACGGCTCACCGGGCTCAAGGGATACATGGGCTTCCCCCACCGCGCCGTGCAAGCTTGCCTCGACGCCGTCGGCGCCAAGCCCGACGAGGTGACCTCGGTTGCCTATGGCAGTCGATCCGGTGCGGTCGACCACTGTGCCCGCGACGAGTGGCTCCGCAGGCTCAGGGGATTTCATCGCCGGCCGCTGCTCGCTCAAGCTGAAGCACGCCTGGTCGCGGCCGACCCCGACGGCATGGACACCCGGGTGCGGACGCTGCTCGAGCAGGCGGGCCTGACCAAGGCGGCGATCTCCTTCCACGACCACCACACTATGCACGGCGCCGCTGCGTACTACGGTCTCCGCACCGACCCCGCCCAGCTATACCTGGTGGTCACCTGCGACGGCTTCGGTGACGGCGCATGCGCGACCATCGCCATCTGGCACAACGGTCACCGTGAGGAAGTCGCGCGCACAGACATGCGCAACTCGTTGGGCCTGCTCTGGTTCTGGCTCACCCACGCCTATGGGTTCACCCCCCACGAGGACGAGTTCAAACTCATGGGCATGGCGCCGTACGCCCGCCCTGAGCAGGCGACACGCGTCGCCGACATCCTGCGCCGGCATCTCGGACTCGACGCCGGCGGCCTGCGGTTCCAGCGAACAAACCCGAACCTGAGCATCGAACGCGGCTGGCCGCGCATCGAGGCCGAGCTCAAGGGCATCCGCTTCGACCAAGTCTTCGCCGGCTTGCAGGAATTCACCGACCGACTCCTGGCCGATTGGGTGTCGACCGCGGTCGCCGCCACCGGAATTCACGACGTCCTCGGCGGCGGCGGCGTCTTCATGAACGTCAAAAGCAATCAGCGCATCGCCGGACTCGACACGGTCAGCAGCTTCGCCGCGTTCCCCTCGTGCGGCGACGAGAGCCTCGCCCTCGGCGCCCTCTACACCCAGCTCGCCAAGGAAGGTCACGATCGGGTGAAACCGCTGGCCGACTGCTACCTCGGCGATGACATCACCGACGACGACGCCACCAACGCCGTCCGCGGAACCGGACTACACGCACAACGACCGGACGACATACACGAGACCGTCGCCGGGCTCCTCGCCGAAGGACAGATCGTCGCGCGATGCGCAGGGCGCATGGAATACGGCGCACGAGCGCTCGGCAACCGATCCATTCTCGCCAACCCGGCCGACCCCGACGTTCCCCGACGGCTGAACCAGCTCATCAAACAACGTGACTTCTGGATGCCTTTCGCCCCCGCCATCCTCGCCAGCCAGCAAGCCCGCTACATCACCAACCCCAAGAACCTGGCAAGCCCATTCATGATGCTCGGCTTCGACGCTATCGGCAGCGCCACCGACGACATGATCGCCGCCCTGCACCCGGCAGATCTGAGCTGCCGCCCCCAAATCGTCGACGACCACGACGGCAGCGGCATGTCGACGATCCTGAGCTCATACTTCCGGGCCACCGGCAACGGCATCCTGCTCAATACGTCGCTCAACCTTCACGGAGAGCCCATCGCCCGAACCGCGCAAGACGCCGTCAGGATCATGCTCCACTCAGATCTGACCTACCTGCAGCTAGGCGAATGGATGATCACCAAGTAGACCGCAGCGAGCCATTTCGTCCCTCAACGCGTCGGTTGAGTCCACACAGGCGACACGAGACCGCTAACAACCGGCTCGGCACCTGCCCGCCGTTTCGGGCAGAGGTCAGCTGGTCGGAGTGCGCTGCTCCGGTGTCACTGCGGTCACTACGCTCTGCATCGGTGCTCCCACGCACATAGTCGTAACGCGCCGACCGGTCTCAACCGGTGCGGTCTCCTGGTCATCGTTGACTGGCCACCAGGAGACGAAGAGCCGCCCGGCGAGGAGTACGCCCTCCAGGGGGCCGTCTGGCCCATGGACGATGCCAGTGATGATCGGGTCCGAGCCGATCGGCTCTGGCCCGAAGCTGCGCAGGACGTGAAGACGCTGCGCGATCTTGCTGGGCGGCACGTCGGCCTGGCTACGCGCGTCACGTGCTGCCAGCAGGTCGGCGCGGACCTGGTCAGCCCACTCGCCTTCGATCACACCGAACTTGATGCAGAGAGCGAGGTAGACGCATTTGAGCAGCGCGATTGACCACCGCTTGTGCTCCGGGGTGTCGTACTCCATGTCGACGTCGCCGGCGGCAAGGATCTCGGCGAAGATCTCGTCTGATGGGCCGGCGGGCATCAGCAGATATTCACCGTCCTCAGTCCAGCGAAGCAGCAGTCTGCCGACGCGCCGTTTGCCCTGCACTGTCTCCGAGGCGAACCACGTCGTCAGCGCGCCCTCGTACCAATCAACAAGGTCGGCTTCAACCCTGCTGCCGAACCCGTTGTTGCACCGTGTGCACGTCCTGGTCATCACCTTGCCCCCGAGACGCTGAGGCGGCACATGCTCCGCCGACGTTGCTGCCGGTTCGCCGCAGATCGGGCACACGTCGAAAAGGCGCGGTCGCAGAACCTCGACCAGTTCCAGCGTCCCGCGCTCGGCTGGCCCTGGAGTCTCATTCGTCGCGTCCAGGCTTCGGCCATCTGGCAGCCGGATGGAAATCGAGTCGGGTGCACGCTTCGCCACGCAAGGAGGCTATCGGCCCGTGCCAGCGCTTTTGGCGTGCACGCGGGCGGGGTGGCCGACGCCTCGTGCCTGCGGGTGACTCACCTAGTCACATCGCCGCGCCGGCCGCCTGCGTCACTTGGCCAGACATGGTCGCGGGGACGGCGTAGGGCCGCCGGCGAGCTGGTGGACCTCCACTGACCGCGCTGTTTCGACCATGCCTAGCCTCGCGCCTACACTCCGTCACCGAAAGAAAAACGGTGCGGACGCAAAGCTCGGGGCAGATCAGGGCGTCCTTCGGGGCCGACGGATTGTGGGTCGGTGAGGTGGGCCGATCTCTTGGATGGTGGCCTCGATTGGCCTGTCTGGCACTCGGTCGCAGTCTGCCATCGATGTGGTTATTCGACGAGTTCTGCGGCCCGCAGCCAGGGGGACCTTCCTCCGCGCCGTCTCCGCCATTGCCAGTCAATTCCCCTTTAGGCGACGTCTGCATGCTATGAGGAGAAACCCATCGGTTCGGCCGGGGAGGTTGAAAACTGGCAGTATTTTCGCTGTTGTGCGTGAGTCTGGGTCAGGGTTGCGTAACGAGGGTGAAGGCGAGGATGGCGACGTCGTCGCTGCGCGGGTTGGGGCCCACGTCGGCGCTGAGAATGTGTTCGAGCAGAGCTGCGGGGTCGTTGGCGGGTCCGGACTGGATCGCTTGGGACAGTTCGGTCAGGCCCCGGTCGACGGTGTAGCGGCGGTCCTCGATGAGTCCGTCGGTGTACAGCACGATGCTGCACC
The DNA here is from genome assembly GCF_040638275.1 of Actinoplanes sp. NPDC026623. Classification (NCBI taxonomy): domain Bacteria; kingdom Bacillati; phylum Actinomycetota; class Actinomycetes; order Micromonosporales; family Micromonosporaceae; genus Actinoplanes; species Actinoplanes sp. NPDC026623. The sequence continues at coordinate 19,425 of NZ_JBEZXZ010000026.1, forward strand.
CAGGTGGCAGCGGGAGGATCTCGTCGCGGTAGGTGGCGTGCCGGGTCCCCAGCGGCGGCCCGGGTCGCACGTGCAGTGGCCCGGTGTGGTCGTCGGTGCGCAGGACGGGCGGGGGATGGCCGGCGAGGACCGCGGTCGCGGTGCCGTGTGACAGCTGCAGTTCGAGGTAGCAGCAGGTCGCCATGGCCTGCGGTTCGTAGCGCAGCAGGTGCTCGTTCGCGCGGCGTATCACGTCGGCGGGTGGGGCGCCGTCGGCGGCGTAGGCGCGTAGCGCGCTGCGCAGTTGCCCCATCGTCGCCGCGGCTTGAGGGCTGTGACCAGCCACGTCACCGATCACGATGGCGGCCCGGTCGGCGGTGATCGGTATGACGTCGTACCAGTCGCCGCCGACGTCGGCGCCGTCGGTCCAGGGTAGGTAGCGGACCGCGTGCCGGGCGCCGGGGATGCTGGGCAGCGCGGCCGGCAGCAGCGCGCGTTGCAGGTCGGCGGCGATGGACAGTTGGGCTTGGTAGAGCAAAGCTCGCTGCAGCGCCTGGGCGGCCAGCCGGCTGAACGCCGTCAGGTTGGCCCGTTCGTCGTCGTCGAACTGGCGGGGCTGCTGGTAGCCGATCACCAGCGTGCCGATGACCTGTCCAGCGGTGGTCAGCGGCAGGAACGCCCAGGCCTTGCGGCTACCACCGGAGATGGCGCTGTCGGGGTCCGGCTGGGCGGCTTCGAATTCCTCGGGTGTACTGAGGTAGCGGGGTTGCCCGGTACGGGCGACGCCGGCGGCCGGGTACGGGTGCGCCAACGGTACCTGCCCGAGCTGTGCGACGACGTGGTCCTCGTAGCCGGCGGAATACCGCAACGCCAGCCGGTCCTGCTCGATGAGCAGCACGGCGAGACCGTGCCCGCCGGCGGAGGGTCGTAGGACCGCGCCGATGGCCAGGTATACCTCGTCGGGGGTTTGGGCGGCGACCAGCGCCGCGGTGACGCTCTGCAGCGCAGTGGTCCGTTGCGCCGCAGCGCGGGCCTGCTCCACGCTGTGTTCGAGTTGCCGCTGGTGATCAACCTGCTCGGTGACCTCACGATAGGACACCGCGACGAAGCCGGTATCGACGCGGACCGCCTTGAGCTCCCACACCTGCGCCGTGCTCGACGCGGTCACCTGGTGATGCCACGTCTCGCCGGTCTCCGCGACCGCGCGCAGATACGGCACCAGGTCGACCTCCGCGGCACCGGACGGCCGCTCGGCGAGCCGCTGCCCGATGAGATCCTCAACGGAACGGCCGGCGAGTTTCGCACCGACCTGATTGACGTACTCGCGGGTGAAGTCGACGATCGCGCCATCGTCGTCGCGGACGGCTCTCAGCAGCACGAAGCCGTCGAAGGCCGCATCGAGCGCGTCGTAGAGCCGGGCGCCGCCCTCGCTCTCGGAACCCATCGTCAGCTTGGAGAGATCGACGAACCGGGCCACGAACCCGTCACCGAACGGCATGACCCGGACCTCGAAGTGACCGCTGACGGTAGCCCGGTCGTAGTAGACGGTGCGTACTGCCGGCACCCGCTCCTGCACCACCTGCCGGTACAACCGGAGCGTCCCGTCGGTGACGGTCTCGGGCCACAACTGCCGATAGGTGCGGCTGATGAGCTCGTCACGAGGTCGTTGCAGGAACCGGCTACCGGCTTCGTTCAGATAGGTGAGGGTGAAGTCGATGATGGCGCCGTCCTGGGCGCGGACCGCTGTCGCCAGGGCACACCCGTGCGGATCACCTTCCAGCAGACCCACGAGATCCGCCGACGGCCATGCACTCATCGCATTCCCACCCATCGGCGCTGGCGTTCATCCATAGCGTAACCGCCCACCTCGGCCACCGGGCGGGTGACTTTTCACGGTTCACGCCTGGATGCGGTGCCGTAGTGGCGCGGCTGCAGGTGACATGTGGTGCCGTCCCACTCAGGCTCGCGCATCGCTCGAGGTGGGACCGTCCGGCGCGCGGGCCGATGAAACGCGGATGGGAATCATGAGACGTGGATCGGCATCTTGGCGCCGCTGGTGGGCACTAAGGGAGCCATGACGAGATGGACGAATCGACATCCGATGCCGCCCGACGAGGAGATCGCACGGTGGACCCTGGACCGGCCACCGGCGCTGGAAGCCGTACGCGCCGGCCTGCAACGCGCGGTCCGCGCCCACGCACCGAAGAATGCCGCCGACCTGGCCGACCTCGCCGAACGACTCATGATCGCCGCGACAGAGTTGGCCGGCAACGCGCTGCGGCACGGCAAACCTCCGACCGTCGTCGCGTTGCTGCGCGCCGACGGGCACCTGATCATCGACGTCACCGACAACGACCCCACCACCCGGCCTACCGTCGATCCTGACCGCCGACCCGGCAGCGGCGGCCTCGGCCTGACCCTGACACAACGCCTCGCCCAAGAAGTCGGCTGGTACCCGACCGACACAGACAAACACGTCTGGGCGCAATTCACCATCGCCGCAGACCGACCAGGATAAATGTGCGCACAGGCTTGGCCTCCGTCGTGCTCCCGCTACAGCCAATACCCCGCGAGGCTGGCGGCTGGCTGCTTAACCGACGGCCCCTGGAGGACCACGGCCGGCAGGTTGCACCACGGCACACTCACCCAGAGTTGTTAAGTGGCTGCTAAGCGTATAACCGCCTAAACGGTTGTCGACGGTCCGAGGGGTAGACTTCAAGGCCTGAGGTCTACATCCTTCAATGTTGACCGAGCCAGCGTCAAACACCGGCGCGGGTCCAGAGCCCTCCACACGAGGGTCCTTCAGCGGATCCGCGCACGCCCGCACCCATCAGGGGTCGTGGTGATGTGCCCGTCTCAAGGGACGCACCACTCATGACGCAGACGCAGCTTATGGGGTCCGCCGACGCCTTCGCGCAACTCGGCCGGATCAAGCTCAGCGAGACCGACCTCAACGGCGTCTTTCAGCAGATTGCCGACCTCGCCAAACGCACCATCCCGGGCGCCAGCGAGGTATCCGTCACCCTCGTCAAGAACCAAGACGCACACACGGCCGCCTTCACCGGCGACCTCGCCCTGGCACTCGACGAGACGCAGTACAAACTCGGCCACGGCCCCTGCCTCGACGCAGCCGTCTCCACCAGCATCCAGCACGTCGCCGACATGACACGCGACGACCGGTGGCCGGACTGGACGTCCCGAGCCCGCGAAGCGGGAGCCCACAGCTCCCTGTCGATCGGGCTACCGGTGCAGGAGGCGGTCAACGGGGCGCTCAACGTCTACGCCACCGAACCTGACGCCTTCGACGAGAACGCCCTCGCCGTCGCTGAGACCTTCGCGGGCTATGCCGAGGTGGCCATGGCCAACGCCTACCTTTACAACGCCCAGACCACCCTTGCTCAGCACATGGAAATCGCGATGCGTAGCCGCGCGGTGATTGAGCAGGCCAAGGGCATCATCATGGGCGATCGGCGGTGCAGCGCCGACGAAGCCTTCGCCATCCTGACCAAGCTGTCGCAGGACACCAACCACAAACTCCGCGACGTTGCCGCGGCCCTCGTCAAACGCGCCACCACCACTCCCAAACCCTAAAACCTTGGCAGCTACCGACCTTTTACAACGGATCCGGCCTCGACGCGGAAAATAGCTCCCGTCGCAGCGGGGCCCGGCCGCAAAGGGTGGGGTGGGGCTTTGTTGCTGACTGCTGATCGGACGCGTGATTCTGACGGTCTGACGTGGCCCCAACCCGGACGGGGCTTAAATCGACCCCCGTCCAACCAGGGAGGGCGCAACGTCGTAACGCTTGATCATACCGTCTTCAGGTCGACGCGCGCGTTGTCGGCGGCAGAAGCGGATACCGCGATCGCGTTCCGAGACCCCTCAGCGGGACTGTCCAATGGTCCACCGGAACGCTGCGGCCGCCTGGGTCGCACCTTGGCGAAGGTAGAAGCGGTGCGCCTCGGTTCGCGCCGGACTCCAGAAAGACGTAGTCGGCGCCGTGTTCCTGCGTCCACGCTTTGGCGGTCGTCAGCAGGCTGGCACCGATGCCTCGGGAGCGCCATTCGCGGCGTACCGCGAGATCCTCGATCGAGGCGCGACGACCGAAGCGCACCGAAGCGATGTCGAGGTAGATGCTGGCCACGCCAACCCGGCCCGATCGGCGAATGGCTGGCCGTGCTCCCCTGCCTGAACACCAACGGCACTCTCGTCCGGGCGATGCAGCGGGTCTCACCGATCCGCGCGCGTCTGGCGCGGGCCATCGCCGAGACGCTCGGCAATGGTGTCAAAATCCCTGAAACCCCCGAGCTCGCCATGGATCGCGTATGGGACCTATCGATCGATGTCTGAGAAGCCTCAGGCAGGCGCGGGTGATCAATCGTCACCGCATGATCACGAGTCCGCCGTCGGCAAAGTCGTGTACGCGATCATCGGCTCGGCCGACACGGACAGTGATGGCGCGCCTAGCGGCCCGCGCGATGACAGCGGCAGATGCGGATACGCGCGACTCGACGTCGGGATGTTCACGCGGCACGGCCAGAGGACCTGCCGAGGTCGGTCTGGTCCGAGGGCTCCGTCATCCCGAAATCACTGGCGTCTCGTACAGGCAGTGATCAATATGGGGCAATGAACCGGGAACTGGTAGAGCATTACGGCGTTGACTGTGTCGAGGACACGCGGCTACGCCGGTCGGCCCATGGACGCCTGGAGTATCTGCGCACCCAGGAGTTGATCCGGCGATGGTTGCCAGCCTCGGGCCGTTACGTTGTCGACGTCGGCGGTGGCACGGGCGTCCACGCGGCGTGGTTGGCGGCAGACGGGCATACGGTGCACGTCATCGATCCGGTGCCCGCTCACGTCCAAAGCGCCGCAGCGCGTCCCGGCGTCACCGCGCAACTGGGCGACGCCCGCGCGCTCGACTTCCTCGACGACAGCGCCGACGTCGTACTACTGCTCGGCCCGCTGTACCACCTGACCGATTCTGCTGACCGCGCCCGCGCCCTGGACGAGGCCGTCCGAGTGCTGCGTCCGGGCGGAATCCTGGCCGCCGCCGGCATCAGCCGCTACTTGTCGCTCCTGGAACTGGGCGCCGACGGCCGTCTGACCGGGGCCCTGGAGCCGGCTGTGCGTGCGGCGATCACTGCTGGTGATTACGACGGACACGTCGGCTTCGTAACAGCGCATTTCCACACCGCCGAGGAACTCGCGACCGAGGTCCGCAGTGCCGGGCTGACCGAGGTTACCGTCTACGGCGTTGAAGGCCCCGCCTGGCCCGCGTTGGACACCGCTGGCCTGCCGGTGTTCGACAACCGAGTCGATGCGGCGCTGCGCTGCGCTCGCCTCGTCGAACGAGACCCGCTATTGATCAATACCAGTGCGCACCTCCTCGCACTTGCTCAGAAGCAACCAGTCAGCTCCCGGCAACGGGCTTAGCCGCACACTGTTCTCGGCGCGAGCGTGCGCCGGACCGACCCAGGTCGGCGTCACACGACGTGACGGCTCTCCACCGGCCCGCAGCGCGCTCGGCGGCAGATCCGCGCACGTGATCGCTGCGATGGGATGGAGATACGGTCCGTTGTGACGATCAAGGCGGGCATCGTCATTGAGCCGCTGGTGACACGCGGCAGCGCGACGCGGTAGCAGCTTGACGTGTCGACCTGCGGGCCGGACTTGCGAACGCGGCGACCGCGCCGGAAGGATGTGGCGGTCGAGGAGGATTCATGATCAACTATGCAGGGCTCATTGTTTCGCAGCTCGAGTTCTACTGGGACGCCAATCTCTGGCCGCGCGTGGCCGGGCTCACCGACGACGAATATTTCTGGGAGCCGGCGGACGGGTGCTGGTCTCTGCGGAGCGATGGAAACGGCAAGTTTGTCCTCGACATGGCCCAGCCGGAGCCCAACCCGCCGCCGCTCACTACGCTCGCCTGGCGCATCATCCACGTCGCCACCGCGATGTCGACTCGGACCAGCGCGTTCTTCGGGCCCGAAACCGACAAGCACATGTTCCACCCTGTCCACCAGCCCGCCGAGCTGCCCGGCACGGCCGAGGGCGCGCTGCAACTCCTCGCCGACTCCTACCGCGACTGGCACACCGCCATCACGGCCCTCGATCGGACCGAGCTCGAACGCCCGCTCGGCCCCAAAGGCGCCTTCTTCGCCAAGGAACCGATGATCGCCCTAATCGTCCACATCAACCGCGAAGTCATGCACCACGGCGGCGAGATCGGCGCGCTACGCGACCTCTACCGGGCAACCAACGGGAAATGACACGCAGCGGCGAGCATGTCGGAGAACGCGCCGCGGTTGCGGGCGTCGCCGCGCCGAGACTGCCTTCAAGCAGATCCCGATGCGCGCTCATCGGCAGATCCGGATGCCACCGGCACCGGTGATCATCACACTACGTAGTTGGCGGTTCTGCCCCGTGACGACCCCCCAGGCTGCCAACTCGTAGCAGCAAACGGCTGGACCCTCGTATCCGACGACGACTTCGAGGCGGCGCAACGCGAGGCGGTCGCCGGTACGGCGTGGGTGATCGACGGGAACAGCCTGGCCACCCTGCCTATCCGGGCTGCGGCGGCCGACACGATCATCGTGGTCGACCCGCACCCGCTCGTCTGCCTTCTGAGGATCCTGCGCCGGCGGCTGCGCTACCTCGGCGGCCAACATTCCGACGAGGTCTTCGACCGCATCACCGGTGAGGTCCTGCGGTACGTGATGACCTACCGCGCTCGGCACCTGCCCAGGGTCGTGCGGTGCATCAGCGAGCACGGCCGGGACGCCACCGTGCTGCACCTGCGCAGCCGACGCGCCGTACGCCGATTCGTGACCGAGACCCGCCGCCAGCGCGACATCGGGAGGCGCGGATGACCGGCCTTGCCCGGTACGCCACCGACCCGGCGTTCAGAACGTCAGGGGCAACTCCTGTAGACCTCGGCTACGAAATGATGGAAGCCAGGCGAGCTGGTCGACCGGTGTGTTGAGCGCCAGGTCAGGGAACCGGCTCACCAGGGTGCCTACTGCGATCTCGGTCTCCAACCGGGCTAGGGCACTGCCGAGGCAGTGATGGATTCCGTGGCCGAATGCGAGATGGGCGTTGTCCTCACGTCCGACGTCGAACAGGTCGGCGTCGGGGAAGCGGCTCGGGTCACGGTGCGAGGCGGCCAGGCACAGCAGGACGGTGTCGCCTGTGGGGATGATGTGTTCGCCGACCTGGAGGTCCTCGAGGGGGAACCGGCGGATGGCGAAGGGGTTTGGCCCAGCGAAGCGCAGCATTTCCTCCACCGCCGAGGGCATCAGACCTGGCTGCGCGCGTAGGCGGGCGAGCTGATCGGGGTGGGTGAGCAGCGCCAGGACTCCGTTGCCGATCAGGTGAACGGTCGTCTCGTAGCCGGCCCAGAGGATCAGGAACGCTAGCGAGGTCAGCTCGTCCTCGCTGAGCCGGTCTCCGTCTTCGTCGCGCATGCTGATCAACGCGGAGATCAGGTCTTCACCGGGCTTGGCCCGCTTGCCTGCGACCATATCGATCAGGAGTTGGTGAAGGCCGGTGACGGCTTCCTTGGCTCGTTCCGGGGGCTGGCCGGGCTTGGGCGCGAGCAGTGTGGAGGTCCAGTTGCGGAACCGCTCTCCCTCGCTGTTTGGCACGCCGAGGAGTTCGCCAATGACCGTCAGCGGCAGTGGCAACGCCAGCGCGGTCATCAGATCGACGTGGCCTTGACCGGCGACGCGATCGAGCATCTGGTTGGTCAGGATTTGGATGAATGGACGGAGTTCTTCCACCCGGCGAGCGGTGAACTCGCGCGATACCAGGCGCCGGAGGCGCGTGTGGTCGGGAGGGTCGATGTTGGCCAGGTTCTCGTCCAGCGACGGGGGCAACGCGAAGCCGCGATAGCCTCCGCCCGAGGAGTTGCGTTTGCTGATCGACAGTCGCGGGTCGTTGAGCAGGGGGCGCACGTCGGCGTAGCGGGTGACGAGCCACACCGGCGACCCGTCCGGCGTAGTGGCCCAGCGCACCGGCCCGGCCGTCCTGAGCAATGCGTACGCCGGATACGGGTCAGCCATGAATCCGGGATCGTTCACCAGTGCGAAGGGGTCTTGCTCGTTTAACACCGTTGCCATGTGATCACCTCCTAGGCGGCTTGGGGAGCGGATTGCGGGGCATCCGCGGCCAGAGCTGCGGCGACGACAGGTGAGCGGTCGAAAGCCAGCGACACCTCCACCAGCCACTTCACCTCGGTGGCCATGTCCGTCCGGTCACCGTCGCCATCCACATCGAGCAGGACAGGCTCCACCGGCAGCTCGTCGCGTTGCATAGCGCGCACCGCGCCGGCGAGCACGGCGGCCTCCACCACAGTCGACAGCTGCGAGTCGTCGAGATTGCGCTCAGCGGCCGCCTGCCGGGCGGCCGACTCGACCCGCGCGTCGAAGTGGTCGCGAAGCGCCAGGCGACCATCGCGAATTTCGACGGCGCGGCGGGTGAGCTTGAACTTCACGGCGCGTACCGCGTAGCGGTAGAGCCACTCATTGCGCGACGGCGGATCCAGGGCGATGCCAGGAACGGCACGGTGCAACGCGGACCACAGCGGGTACAACTGCCGATAAGCGCGTTGACTACCGAACCATTCGGCCACCCGTGACAGATTCGGTCCCCAGCCCGGGATGGTGAGGCCGACAATCGTGACGATCGCGCCGATGCTGGCGCCGAGACGCGCCACGTTCTCCCACCGGCTCGGGTCCCAGCCCACGACCGCGGCCACGACATCGGTGATGCGGGCCGCGGCATAGAACAGCCCGCAGATCGCGCCGAGCCCGAAGATGCGCAGACCTCGGCGTAGCCACGGTGCACCCGCGACAGGTGCATAGCGCCAGGACATACGCAGGATGTCGATTCGGGTGATCGTGTAGGCGGCCAGATACACCAGCAGGTACAGCGAGTATGTGGGGAGGTGTGCGTGGGTGGCAACGAAGTCCCGGGTGCGTTCAGTCGCGGCCGGCGTCATGAGGAACAGGGCGCTCATCACGAGCAGCACCCCGGTCAGCAGGGTCGCCCGGAATCGGATCTTGCGCCATGCCTGGGTCCGGGGATACATCCAGAACAGCATCAGGGCCTGCAGAGCTGCTGAGTCGGCGATGACAATGCTCTGGGTTACCAGAGCCGCGAGGTTCGGCACGCCGAGCGCGCGGTCGAAGGCCGCCCACACCGAGGGCGTCGAGAGGGCAAAGATGATCGCGAGGAGGCCGAAAGAGAGGCAGAGGGTCACCGAAGCGGCGTCACGGTTCTTCCTCAGGCCAATGAGCTTGAACAGCATGGCCATACCGGCGAGCGCCGCGGCGATGGGGTAGAGGATGTCGTTGATCGTGGGGTTCATCTGCTCCGGTTCCGTGTCAGGGGTATGAGCGGCTGATCCGGCCGACGACGTCGGCTACCTCAGCCGGTACCTCGAAGGTCTCCTCTGGTGAGAAGCGGCTGACCTGTCCGAGGATCAGGGTGGCGATGGTTTCGGCTTCGTGTTCCGACTCCTGCGAGTAGTGGCTTCGGCCCAGCATGGTTTTGATCAGGCCTGGGTCCAGGTCGGGGGCCAACAGGGCGGAAAGGTCGTCGCTGAGCACGGAGCCAACGTGATGGTTGCAGAGCAGGTGGCCGATTTCGTGCAAGATGATCAGCAGTTGGTGCGGCCCACTGGTGGCCTTTTGGAAGAACACATAGTCCTGCTGCTCGGTGGACATCCATAGACCGCATGGACTGTCCGGAGGTAGGTCCATCGGCAGCAGCAGGATCGACCGGCCGCGCTTGTCACCGAGGCGTCGGCACAACTCCTGGACGTCAAATGGTGACGGAATGTCGAGATCGCGGACGATGTCCCGGCATCGTTGCCGCTGCCCTCGCCGCTTCATGTCGCTCCCCCGGTCCGGCATTCTTCACAGAGTCGTCGTGCAGCGGCAACGGCTTTCCGGCGTGCACGGTCGCCTCCCCAAGAGTCCCCGGTGCGCTCCACCGACACGTCAGCTCGGATCGTCGTCGAGGCCCTCCAACTCGCGGACCCGCTTGATCATGTCGGCGACCAGGTCAATACTCTTGGGCGACAAGCCGTTCAGGCGCAGTGCCAACTGCTGCGCCCGGGTGTCCCGCAACGCCGCCACCACATCCAGCTGCTCGTTGAGGTGCTGCTCGACGGTCTCATCGAAGAAGTACGCAACGGGGACCTTGAAGAACCCCGCCAGCAGCGTCAACGTCGCCTGCTGCGGGTTTGCGCTGCGTCCCGAACACAGGTCGGCGATCTGAGTGTGCGAGATGGTTCGCTCACCGGGTCGTTGTCGCTTCCGGATCTCTTCGGCGATCTCCCGGAACGAGAACGGGCCCCTGCTAGGTGGGTGAACCGTTTCGACGAGATGCCGAAGTTTGTCCGCGAGGGTCCGCGGAGGCAGTGGTGCGCCTGCGGGAGCCATTGCCCTCCTCCGATGCGGAGTGTGAATCTTACACTGTGGATCTTTACTCAACGCGAGCCCCGCTCGCGGTCGTAAGAAGTAGTTGCCGAATTTTGCGAGAACTCGTCTACCATAGACCACGTGGGGGTTAAATCTTACAGCACGGAGGATGAGAGTAAGGTGCGCCTAACATCGACTCCGGTACTACTGGGAATCTGCGGCATCGCCGCCGGGGCGCTGGCCCTCGGTACGGAAGCGATGCCGGCGCTGGATCTGTACCAGAACGCTCGGGCGGCATCGTTCCGAGTCCTGCTAGGACTGGCGGTCATTTTGCTCCTGACGGCCAGCTTTCTCACCACCGCCCGTCTCGCGCGGAGCATCGAGGCGCAGCCGACCGATCCCCGGCCGGTTGTCGACGCCTTCTTACTCGGTCTCGCCAGCCGCGACACGTCCGACACCGACGGGCATAGGGGGGATGTCGACACGGCGGCCGGTGGACACATTCCAGACACGGCCAGGTTCGGCGTCACCAAATACAGGCGAACCGGCCTGTAGGGCAAGTCGTCCCAGAAGCAAGCAGGACATTGGCCTCCCACCGCACGGTGGGGGCCAATGTTCAATAGAGCCCAAAGACCGCAGACCGGCCAGGCAGTCGCGCCGGGCGGGTCGGCGGCCGTGCAGTTAGCCGGGCAGGAGGCGAAGGCGTTCGCTCGTCTGGGTGACGTGGCCGGATTGCGGGACGCGCTGGCCCGGGGCCGGACCTTACTGGATTCGATGGCGACACCAGACCGACCCGATCACCATTTCGTCGTGGACCCTCACAAGTGGGATTTCTACGCGATGGACGCCTACCGCTTAGCAGGGGATGACCAGTTGGCCGCGCATCACACCCGGACGGTGCTGACGTTGGGTGCCGGGCCGGACGGCGAGAAAGGCCCGATGCGGATGGCCGAGGCTCGGCTGACGTTGGCTGCCGTCGCGGCCCGCGCGGGTGACCTGGATCAGGCTGTCACGACCGGTGTGGGCGCGTTGGGTGCGGGCCGGAAATCGTTGCCGTCTCTGCTGATGGTGGCCCGGCAACTGGACGTGGAGTTGCACCGGCGGTCCCCGAACGAGTCGGCCGCCGACGATTTCTGCGAGGCTTTGCGCGAGGTCAACTAGGCTCCTGCCAGCGGGTTGAGGCCCCGGCCCGCGCCAACCTGGGGCCGGGGCCGAACGTTCCGGCGAGCGCGTCGGCTAGGTCCATGGCGAGCCATGATCGCTGTCTGGCGGCGGCGATCGTCGCGGCGCCCGGACTAGTGTGCGGCAGGGAACATGTGCGCGCCGATCGTGCGGGCGCGAGACCGGGATCGTCCACAAGGACGACGTACCCGAACGGGCGAACGGGTGGCCGACCCAAGGCACAATGGCAGCTGTGCAATTACCGACATGTGGGCGCATTCTCTGCGCCCTGATATTGACTGTCCACGCGGTGCACTACGCGACGTATGAGGCCGCGTTTGTGCCGCCGGGACCGGCCGTCTAGCTCACCGTGGTCCAGGTGGAAGCACCCGACACGCGCGGCACGTTCGATTCCGAGGGAGCCCACGCCGAAGTGGAAGACCCGTTGACCGGAGCGACGTCGTCCGGCGGTTTCGGCGGCGACGTGGTGGCGATGGCCGGCGCGGCAGAGGCGACCGTGACCGCGTACGACGCCACGGTGGTGATCGATAACTACGTGGGCCGGGCAGCGTAGACCAGCCGGGCGCGGGTTACTCCCCGGGGAAACCGGCGGTGACCGCGCGCCCTCCGGCGAGTCGTACGGCTGCGCAGCTCACGGACCTCTATGTTCGGCGGCGTGGATGGATGGAACCTCCCCGATGTGAACGGGGCCGTCGCTGGTGTCATCGCCATGGTTGCTGTAGTGGTGTCAGTGGTGCTCGGCATGAAGAGCCTCCGCGTGTCCCGGCCGCCCTTGCAGAGACGCGGCGCACAGCGGACGAGACGCGCCGGACGGCTGACGCGGCAGAGGCCGCCGTCAAGGCGGCCGATTTGTCCGCGACGGCCGCCCAGGAGTCCGCTCGCGAGGCGGGTGGCGTCGCCCAGATGGAACGGGAACGGGAACACGACCGGCTCAGCCCCGGGCCGGTGCCGACGATCGTCACGACGTTGGAAGAAAACGCGCGCGGGGAATCGCTGCCCCCCCAACCTGTTCGGCACGGTGACGGTGCCAAGGGACTACCGGGTCAGGGCCGACGCGGTGCACCGAGGCGGTGCGCGGGTGCCGCTGTCGTTGAACCTGTTGTTGCACGCAGGCCGGGCGTATCGGTTCCACATAGAGCAATGGCCGCCCGGCCGCACCGAACCGGAAGTGGACCACGTGGCATTCCGATTCTGGGTGCCTACTGCCACAGATCCGGTGGAAGCGTGGGGATGCCCGTGCGACCGGCCGATGGCGGACGGCGAGGAACGCGGTCACTGGGAATGGCGTTCGCCGATCTCCTATACGCCAGCACCCGATCCGATGTCGGAAATAATGAAGCAGATACGAGAGCGACGCCGGAAATAAGGCTTTCACCATTGTCCGCAGGCGACAGTGCCCCGCACCTTTAACGGTCGCCAGACACGTGCAATGCACGGGGCGTGCTGTGGTTGCCCGGGGTTCCCTCGTCAACGTAGACGACCATTAGGAACAGTGTGCCGACATGCCAAACACCGGTGGGCCGCTGGCCACTGAAATACCGAACATCACCGACTGGATGCAGGGTTGGGGCAGCCTGGCCGCTGCGGTGACGTCCGCACTGGCAGTCTTGTTCACCGGCTGGCTGTTGCGTCACGAGATCCGAGCCCGTCGGGAAGAACAGGCGGACTCGGCTGGAGCTCAGGCCAGGCTTATCGTCGGCACTGTCGCGTCTGTTGATTTGATTCCGTGACTGACGACGACACCGGCGTTGTAACGAGAATTGCAGCGAAGACGATCTCCTGGCAGGTCGACAATTTCAGCGGGTCTCCGGTCTTCGACGTAGAGGTCCATGTTGCTTTCAGGGACCACAAGCTCACGCCAATCCGGAAGAAGCTCGCAACGGGCAAGACTCGGCTGGACATGGTTGCCGAATCGGAACGTAGCCATGTCTTCTTCGAACAACCGTTCCCTGTCGGGCCGGATCAGCCATTCCCCGAAGACGAAGTGCTCATCACCCTCACGTTCACGGATGCAGCAGGTCTCGTATGGCGGCGCGCCGGAAGGCGCACACCTGAGCGGCTGATCGGCGGGTTCTCTAGGACTGGTCCGTCTTGGGTGGGCTGGCTGATGCACCCGGTGGTCGCCGTGGCGTTGGGCATGACCGGCATCGTTGTCGGTGTGGTGGCGCTGCTCGTCTAGAGACCCTTCGGTGTCAGTGTCTGACAGGCAGGTGAAGTTGGATCCGCCGTCGATCAGGCCATGGCGGCGTGCATACCGTTCGAGGTGGTTCTCCCGGTGGCGGCCAGCATGGCGACGGCGGGTTCGCAGGCGCGCGTTCATCGTCGACCAGTCTCACCCCGACCACTCGGACGTTGCAGAGAAAAGGTGCGCTCCGCACCAAATCATCCAACACCTGCCGTCGAGCACCTGTGGAGCGGCGGTCACCGCGTTCGTGCGCCCAGCCTCGCCGTCGCCGATACGCCGACCTCGCCAGCACCCGCACAAACACGGCGGACCCCTGCCCGGAAAGCTCCGCGGCTCCCGGCACCGGGGCCACGCACCCGTCCCGCCGATCACGTTGCGCCCGGTCCAGCCACCATCGCTGCAATCAGCAGAATCCAGGCAGCCACCACCGGCGATTACCCGGACGGGCCGAACACGACTCAACACGGACCCTGACGATGAAAGCTCCATAGATCCACTGCGCCGAACCGGGTCACGACTCGGTAACAGTGCGAGCAAGCCAACCTCCGAAGGTAGGGAGATGTCCCCCAAATGTCCCCCGAACCCCTGTCACAGTGATGGACGTCGATGAAAAACGCCTCTGACCTGGTGGGGCGGGCGGGACTCGAACCCGCGACCGAGGGATTATGAGTCCCCTGCTCTAACCCACTGAGCTACCGCCCCGTACCGGCGGCGATCCTATCCCGACCTGCCCGGGGCAGACCAGTGATCTACAAACCTGCGCCGGTCAGGGCGTCGAGGGATGCCAGGACCGCGCCGGCCGTACGCCATCCGCCGGCCAGCGCGCCCTGTATCGACGGGCTGTCGCGGTGGTCGCCTGCCACAAACAGACCGTCTCCCAGCGCCACCGATTTGCGCAAGCGGGATTGTGGGACGGTCGCCGCCGGCAGGGCTTCCGCTATCGGGACCACGCTCAGCAGCTCCCAGTCGTCGGTGGGGGTGCCGTAGATCCGGGCCAGTTCCACCCGGATCACCGTCTCCGAGGCGTCCGACGGGGCCGCGACGCCCACCGACGAGGCCGCGATCAGGGATTTTCCGCCTGGGGCGTATTCCGGCGCGGCGTTGGACAGCACGATGGTGTTCGCGACGATTTCGCGGCGGTCGCCGTCCAGGAGCAGGGTCGGCTCGTTGATGGGGGCCTGGTCGGCGGCGAAGTAGTAGGTCGTCAGGCCCCGCATGTCCGGTTTCGGTAGTTGGGGCAGGAGCGTCGCGGCGGTTGACGGGTCGGTGGCTACCACGACGGCGCGGCAGTGGATCTCGCCGCTGTCGGTGAACACCAGGCCGGGGGCGACCGAGAGCGTGCGGGCGCCGACCAGCAGTTGCTGGTATGGGAGGGGGCCGGCGATCGCGGCGGGAAGGGCGGCCATGCCGGCCGCCGGTACGCCGATGCGGCCGCGGGCGAACGAGCGCAGGATCATCGCCAGCACGTGGCTGGAGGTGTCCAGGGCGCGGTCGGCGAAGACGCCCGACAGGAACGGCCGCAGCACCTCTTCGATCATGCGGTGCGAGAGTCCCGCCCGGCGCAGCGCCTCCTGGGTCGTCATCTCCGGGGCGTTCAGCAGCCGTTCCGGCGCGTATGTGGCGCAGCGGGCGGCGAGCGCCGCGAACTTCAGGCGGTCGGCGAGGGAGCCGACGCCGGAGCTCAGCGTCTGTGCCGTGGCCATCGGGTCGCGCAGCGGGTTCTCGAGGCGGTGCAGTGACGAGCCGCGGCGCACCAGGACGCCGGGGGTGAAGTAGCGCATGTCCAGGATGTCGATGTCGACGAGCGCGGACAGCCGCGGGTATGCGGTGTTGATGACCTGGAAGCCGCGGTCGAGCCGCCAGCCGTCGACGATGTCGGTGGCGACCCGGCCGCCGAGGCGGTCGGAGGCCTCCACCAGCAGCCAGTTGACGCCGGCGCGGTCGAGACGCCGGGCGGCGGCGAGGCCGGCGAGGCCGCCGCCGACGATGACGACGTCCACCGACATGGGCTGCGACACGGGCACCTCACAGGGGGACGAACAACGCAGGCCCAGCCTAGCGGCGGGCCCGGCCACCGGCAGCGGAAAGACCGATGAACCGCAGGTCAGGACAGCGCGGCGAGCCGCCGGCGTGCGGTGGCGATGGGCCAGCCGAAGGCGCGGGACAGCTCGGCCGGCGTCGCCTCGATCATGGTGTCGGCGAAGCGGGCGGTGGCGTAGCCGTGGTCGGTGCCGCCGCCGACGTCGAACAGCCGGCAGGTCAGGTCGATGACGGTGGCCGGCCAGCCGGCGCGGTGTGCCTGGACGCCGGCCGAGGTGACCAGCAGGTGCCGCTGCAGGGCGGACATCGCCCGGTCGTAGCGGGCGCGGTCGCCGACGATCTCGCGCAGCGCCGCGGTGGGCAGCGGGCCGGTCAGCAGCGCCTCGGCGATGCGGTGGGCCTGGTCGGGCAGGTCGAGGCCGGCGTGGTCGGTCGGCTCGCCGTCGCCCGGGTACAACGCGGCGAGCATGGCGGGCGAGAGCAGCGATGCCCGTTTGTAGAGGAATTTGCCA
Organism: Actinoplanes sp. NPDC026623; assembly: GCF_040638275.1. NCBI lineage: Bacteria > Bacillati > Actinomycetota > Actinomycetes > Micromonosporales > Micromonosporaceae > Actinoplanes > Actinoplanes sp. NPDC026623. Next base: position 35,744 of record NZ_JBEZXZ010000026.1, read on the forward strand.
TACCACGCGGTGCCGGTGCGGGGGAGCTCGTCCTTCCAGCCCCAGACTCGTTCCTCGAGTTTGCCCATGCCGGTGGCGAACGGGGTGGCGTCCGGGCCGGCGACCGCCTCCCACATCGATGGGGCGGCGATCCGCTCGGCGGGGAACAGCACCGCGAACCCGACCCGGTCGATGAATTCGCCCGCCTCGTCGACGGCGGTGAGCGGGGGTTCGGGCAGCCAGCGGTCGCCGCGGGCCTGGGCGAGCGTGTCGCCGTCGTGCGGCGGTGGCGGGTTGAGCGAGCGGTCTGACGGCATGTCGGGACCGTATCGCCGGCCTACGACACTTCGTAGACTGCCGCGATGGGGATCTTGCCGCCGGTCGTCGCCGAGTTCGGCGGACGGCTGGAGTCGCTCGGGTGGGTCGGCGATCTGCTGGTGGCGGGATCGCTGGCTACCGGCGACCATCGTCCCGGCGTCAGCGACCTCGACCTGGTCGCGCTGGTCGACGGCCCGGTGGACGACGACCGCGGGGCCGCGCTCGTGGCGCTGCACCGGCGGATCGACGCGGGTGCCGGCCGGGGTGCGCGGCTCGGATGCGTGTACGTCGACGCGGGCCGGATCGCCGAGGCGGCGGCGCGGCATCCGACGTGGACCCACGGGCTTCTCGTCCGGCGCATCCTCTCGGGGATCTCGAGGGCGGAGCTGGTGCGGCACGGGTTCGCGGTGTTCGGCCGGCCGCCGCGGGACGTGTTTCCGGCGATGAGCGACGACGCCGTTCGCGAGGCCGCCCGCGCCGAGCTGACCGGGTACTGGGCCTGGGCGGCGCGGCGCCCCTGGGTCTGGTGGGATCCCGTCATGGCCGATCTCGGTCTCACGTCGATGGCCCGGGGCCGGCATGCGCTGCGCGACGGCGATCTTCTCACCAAGAGCGCGGCGGTCGAGCGGGCCGACGCCCCGGCGTGGCTCAGGGACCAGTTGCGGGCCCGGCGGCGAGGCGAGGAGGTCCGGTCGCCCCGGCTGCGGACGGCCCTGGTGGCCTGGCGCGATGCCCGCCGGACCACCGCCTGGGCCCGCGATGCGGTGCGGCGCACCGGCACCTGAGGCAGGTCAGGCCCGGGCCTCCGGCGCCCACTCGGCGGCGAAGGTCTCCAGCTGGCGGATGACCAGGTCCACGGCGGCGCGCTCGTGGTCCGGCGGGTAGTCGTGCCTGGCCAGCAGCCGGCGGATGTGGGTGCGCAGCTTGGCCCGGACCGGCTCGCGGGAGTACCAGTCGACGGTGATCCTGGAGCGGATGGTCTTGACGAGCTCGCGGGCGATCTTCGCCAGCTCGTCGTCGCCCATCGCCGCGCGGGCGACGCCGTGCTGCGCGACGGCGTCGTAGAAGGCCAGCTCGGCGTGGTCGAGCGGCGGGTCGAAGCGCCGGCCGCGCCGGGCGTCGGCGGAGACCTCCTTGGCCAGGGCGACGAGCTCGGCGATCAGCTGCGCGCTGGTCAGCTGCTGCCTCATGTACCGGGTCATCAGCTCCTCCAGCCTGGCGGAGAAGCCCTCCTGGCGTACCACGTTGTGCCTGGTGACCTCGCGCATCCTCTGCTCGATCAGCCGGCGCAGCGCCTCGACCGCCAGGTGCGGGGTCCCGGAGTGCTCCAGCCGGTGGACGGCCGCCGCGTTCAGGTCGGTGATGTCCAGCCTGCCGAGGCCGGCCTCGGCGTAGATGTCGGTGATCTCGGCGGCGTCCACCGCCTCCGCGGCGAGCCGCGCGAGATACCACTGCACCTCGGCGGTGCGTGGCAGGCCGCGTGCCTCACGCTCGGCGGCGTCGAGCTTGACCATCATGATGCGTACGGCCGTGAAGTACCGGATGTCGCGCCGCAGGGCGTCGAAGTCGCCCGCCCGCTCCCGGAAGTCCCGGCTCGTGGCGCAGATGGCGTGGAAGCTCTCGAGCCGGCCGGACGACTCGCGGAAACGCCTGTGCAGGGGCTTGGCGTCGCCCTCGACCGCGTTGCCCGGCGTACGCGGGTCGCGCAGGAAGTTGGCGGCCTTGCGAACGGCCTGGATCCATCGGTGGTCGTTGCCCTCGTCGGCGAGGATCTCCTGCCACTTCACCGGCGCCAGCAGGCCGGCGATGACCGAGACCTCGTTGTGCACCTCGCTGATGGCCCGGTCGATCTCCCGGCCGAGGGTCTGGTCGGCCTGGTCGGCGGAGCTGTACTCGGTGAGCGCCTTCCGCAGGTTCTCGGTCAGCGGGGCATACCCGACGAGCAGCCCGTCCTGCTTGTTGCGGAAGCGGCGGTTGACCCGGGCGAGGGCCTGCATCAGGTTGGCGCCGCGCATCGGCCGGTCCATGTAGATGGTGTGGATCGGCGGCGCGTCGTAGCCGGTGAGCAGCATCGAGTGCACGATGAGCAGCTCCAGCTCGTCGTCCGGGTTCTTGGCGCGGGCCTGGATGGTCTTGCGCTGGGAGGGGCGCAGCAGGTGCGGGTGGAAGATCGCGTCGTCGGTGGGCAGGCTGCTGAAGACGATCTTCATCTTGCCCTTGTCGACGGCCGGTTCCGCCCAGCCCGGCCGCAGCTTCTCGATGGCGTCGAAGACGGCGACGCAGATCTCCCGGGTGGCGCAGACCAGCATGGCCTTGCCGGGGCCACCGAGCTGGGGCGACACCAGCTCGCGCCGGGCCTCCCAGTGCGATACGAGATCCTCGGCGAGGGTCCGGAGCCGGTCCGGCGCCCCGTAGATGATGTTCATCTTCGCGGCGGACTCCGCGGCCCTGCGGCGTTCCGCGTCGTCCAGGCCGGCCGATGCGGTGTCCGCCCTCTCGTCGAGCTCCGCCGGGTCGACGTCCGGCGGGAACGACACCGGGATGATCCGCGGTTCGTGGTGGACGCGGACGGTCGCCTCGTCGTCGACGGCGCGCTTGAGGTCGTACGTGTCGATGTAGCGACCGAAGACCTCGCGGGTGTTGCGATCGGCCGCCGAGATCGGGGTGCCGGTGAATGCCACGAATGTGGCATTCGGCAGGGCGTCGCGCAGGTGGCGGGCGTAGCCGTCCAGGTTGTCGTAGTGGCTGCGGTGCGCCTCATCGACGATCACCACGATGTTGCGCCGGTCGGAGAGCAGCGGATGCGAGCGCCCGGCCGCCTTCTCGTCCACGGTGAGCCCGAACTTCTGCAGCGTGGTGAAGACGATGCCGCCCGCGTTGCGGGTGGACAGCTTGTCCCGCAGGTCGGCCCGGGTGCCGGCCTGTTCCGGCGCCTGGCCGAGCAGTCGCTCGCTGTCCGCGAACGTGTCGAAGAGCTGGTCGTCGAGGTCGTTGCGGTCGGTGACCACCACGATCGTCGGGTTCTTCAGCGCCGGGTGGCGGGCGGTCAGCGCGGCCGTGCACACCATCTCCTCGGACTTGCCGGAGCCCTGGGTGTGCCAGACGACGCCGGCCTTGCCGTCGCCCCGCGCCGCCCGGACGATGCTCTCGACCGCCTGGGTGACGGCGAAGTGCTGATGCGCCTTGGCGATCCGCTTCGTCCTGGCGGTGAAGTTGACGAATCCGGCGGTGAGCTCGAGGAACCGCCGCCGCTGGAACAGTCCGCGCAGCGCGACGGCGAGCGCCTCCGGCCCGTCGTAGTCCGGCGCGGCGGTGTCGACCCGCCGGCCCTCGTCGTCGATGTTCCACGGCGCGAAGTGCTCGTACGGGGTGAACGGCGTGCCGTACTTGGCGGTGATCCCGTCGGAGACGAGGCAGAGCACGGCGTGCCGGAACGCCAGCGGGAACTCGTACAGGTAGGTCCGCAGCTGGGCGTGCGCACCGGTGAGGGTGGCGGTCTCGTCGGTGGCGTTCTTCAGCTCGATGACGGCGACCGGCAGGCCGTTGAGGTAGAGCACGATGTCGAACCGGCGCCGCCGGTCGCCGTCCACCACGATCACCTGGTTGATCGCCCGGTAGCTGTTGCGCAGCGGGTCGTGCAGGTCGGCGACGCGGATGGTGGAGGTGTGCGCGGCACCGTGCGCGTCGGTGTGGGAGACCGAGCGGATGCCGTCGACGAGCCGCTCGTGCGCGTCGCGGTTCTCGGCGAACGCCTCACCGGAGGCGACGTCGACGGCGGCCCGCAGCGCGTCGGTCACCGCGGCCGGCGGCAGGCCGGGGTTGAGCCGTTCGATCGCGGCCCGCAGGTCCCCGGCCAGCACCAGGTCGGCCCAGTCGCGACGCTGCCCGGAGCCGGGCGCGAAGTCCCTGCCGGCGCCCGGTTCCCAGCCTAGGGCGCCCAGCTCCGCCAGCGCGACGGCCTCCCAGTCGGCCTCGCTCATCCCAGCCCCTCCCCCGCCACTCATCGTCGCCTAGGCCGCTTCCCCGGCGTCCCTGACCCGCAGCCGCCCCGGCAACAGCTCCGGCAGCAACGTGTCGAGAAACGCGATCAGGGTCAGCGACTCCTGCTCCGCCACCAGGGCGCGTCGCCAGAGGCCGGCCGCCTGCCGGTCCAGCCGGGCCGTCGCGGTGGGGCCCGGGACGAGCACCTCCTCGTCGAGGTGGTGACGCTGGATGTGGCCCATCGTGGTCGCCTTGTCCGCGGCGACGGCGCGATAGTGGATCAGCTTCGATCGAACGGCGTCGAAGGCCAGCCACGGGGGGTTCTCGCCGCGCGGGATGACCTTGAAGATGTGCTGATTGATGATCGCCTCGGGCCGGAACCAGCGCGCGACCGCGAGCGACCCGGACCAGGAGAAGAGGATGTCTCCGGGGCGGGCGAGATGCCGCTCGTCGACCTGGATGTCGTTGTAGACCGTCGACGATCCCGGGCCCGAGTTGATTTCCGCGATGCGGATCACCATGCGGCCGTCCCCGGTGGCGTCCTTGGTGAACGCGCGGCCGTTGACGAACTCGGCGACCTGCGACAGCGGCAGCGCCACGAAGTCCTGAGGCCGTTCCCGGCGGGCGTGCTCCAGCATCGCCGACCGCAGCGCATCGGCCGTGACGGCGATGCGGTTGTTGACCGCGATCTTCGCCTCGATGGTTTCGAAGAGCTCGATCAGCCTCAGCCGGGCGGCCGTCGCCGGCGGGAGCGGATAGCTCAGGAAGTCCTCTCTCGAGAGCGACAGGTTGGTCGTGCCGACGGCGTGCTGGCGGCAGTACTCGCGATATTGAGGGGCCCGCAGGATCCAGTACAGGTAGCCCGGGTCGACGTCGCCGTCGGTGACCGTCAGCTTCACCGTGTCCTGGGTGAGCCGGCCCACCGGCACCGAATCGGGCACCCGGGCCACCGCGCCGAGCAGGGCCGCCTCCTGCGTGACGTCCTTCAGGGACAGGAAGAGATCGCCGGGCCGCAGCAGCAGCTTGGCGGCGGAGTCGCCGCCGTAGGTCTTCAGCCCTGCGCCCTTGAAACCCCCGTGGCGCTTGATGACCCCGAGACCGAGCAGGGCGGGTCCCGGTTCACCGAGCAGCCGGCTCAGATACGTGGTGCCGCGCTGGAGTTCGACCACGTCGCCAAGCGTCCGCCGTTCAGACATCGAGCGCCCCGAGGTGATCACGGAACGCCGCCTCGATGCGCGACGACTCGTCGAAGTGGGCGTACAACTCCTTGGCCAGGCGGTCGATCCGGTCGGGGAGCGCCTCGGCGTTCGGGTCCTCCTCGGCCTCGGTGGTGCCGACGTAGCGGCCGGGGGCGAGAACGTGGTCGTGGGCCGCCACCTCGTCGAGACTCGCCGAGTGGCAGAAGCCGGCGACGTTCTCGTACGTCCGACCCTTGGCCTTCGCCGACCGGGTGCCGCGCCAGACGTGGTAGGTGTCGGCGATCCTGGCCAGGTCCTCGTCGGTGAGGATGCGCTCGGTGCGGTCGACCATCGTGCCCAGGCCGCGCGCGTCGATGAACAGGATCTCGCCGCGCCGGTCGGCCAGCGCCTTGGCGCCCTGCGGGGACTTGTCCCTGGTCATGAACCACAGGCAGGCCGGGATCGCGGTGGTGCGGAACAGGTTCGGCGGCAGGGCGACCATGCAGGCGACCAGGTCGTGCTCCACCATCGCCCGGCGGATCTCGCCCTCGCCGGACTGCTTGGACGACATCGAGCCGTTCGCCAGCACCACGCCTGCGCTGCCGCGGTCGCCCAGCTTGGAGATCATGTGCTGGAGCCAGGCGTAGTTGGCGTTGCCCTGCGGGGGCACGCCGTAACGCCAGCGCGGGTCGCCCTCCCGGCGCGCCCAGTCGCTCATGTTGAACGGCGGGTTGGCCATGACGAAGTCGGCCCGCAGGTCCGGGTGCTTGTCGTCGGCGAAGGTGTCGGCCCAGCGGTCGCCGATGCCCTTGGGGTCCATGCCGTGGATGGCGAGGTTCATCTTCGCCAGCCGCCAGGTGCGCTCGTTGGCCTCCTGGCCGTACACGGCGATGTCGTGGGTGTGCTCGCGCCCGGCGTGGGCGGCGACGAACTTGCCGGCCTGCACGAACATGCCGCCGGACCCGCAGCACGGGTCGTAGACGCGGCCCTCGTACGGCTCGAGGATCTCGACGAGGAGCCTGACCACGCTCCCCGGGGTGTAGAACTCGCCGGCCCGCTTGCCCTCGGCGCGGGCGAACTTCTCCAGGAAGTATTCGTAGACCTCGCCGAGCACGTCCTGTGCCGCCCGGTCGCCGTGGCCGGTGAAGCGGGCGTCGCTGATCAGGTCGACGAGTTCCTTGAGGCGCTTCTGGTCGACGTTGTTCTGGTTGAAGATCCTCGGCAGCACGCCCTCGAGCGTTCTGTTCTCCCGCATGATCGCGGTCATGGCCTCGTCGAGCAGCGCGCCGACCCCGTTGGGCGCGTTGTCCACCAGGTAGTCCCAGCGGGCGGTCTCCGGCACCCAGAAGACGTTCTCCGACGTGTACTCGTCGCGCTCGTCGAGGAAGCCGGCGCGGCGGTCCTCCGGGATGCCGGTCAGGTCCGCGGCGATCTGGGCGCGGCGCTCGGCGAACGCGTCCGAGACGTACTTGAGGAAGACCAGGCCGAGGACGAACTCCTTGTACTGCGCGGCGTCCATCGAGCCGCGCAGCTTGTCGGCGGCCCTCCAGAGGATGTCCTGGATCTGCTTGGTGCTGGACATGCCGGGCAGTTCGCCCTGTCCAGTGGCGCGCTTGCGTGGGGGCACCGGTGATTCCGTTCTCTCGGTCAGGAGCTCGTACCGTACAAAGGTGTCAGGGCGCCGCCGGGCAAGCCGGTTACGGCGAGTTCCCGCATTTCGGTCGGCGGGCCGGGCGGGGTCGCGGCGGGTAGCTGGGCCGACGATCAGCGCACGACGTGAGATATCGGGCATATGCCCACAGGGGGGTACAAGAAAAAAGGGCCACATAAGTGGCCCTTGACCTGCGTGAAAAGCTCCCCCGATTGGACTCGAACCAATAACCTGCCGGAAAAGCCAGATCTTAACATCGTTGCCTGCATGCGTCCTCGCATATACGCTCTGAGCTGCTGTATTGAGCAACGCGATACTCATCATCGATCGTTATATCTCGATATTGAGCGTAGTAAAACGTGAGTAAGTCCGGGGGCACTCATGGGACGTCCGCCACTCTCGATCGGCACCGCAGGCAAAATCAGGACTATCGGATCTGGTACGTCCTGGCGGGCCCGATGCGGCTTCCGCGACTACGACGGTGTCGTCCGTGCCATCGAACGCAGCGGCACCACCAAGAACGCCGCCGAACGTACCCTCAAGGAAGCCGTCCGCGACCGGGTCCGCGTCGACGCCACTGCCGAAATCAACCCCGACACCAAACTCAGCACCGTCGCCGAAGCATGGTGGGCCGCCTTCTCCCTCAGTGATAAGAGCCCCGGCACCAAACGCATCTACCGCGAGCGCATCGACGCACAGATCATCCCCGCCGTCGGCAACATCCGGTGCCGCGAGCTGACCGTCGGTACTGCCGAACGTTTCCTGCGCGCCGTCGAAACCAAGCACGGCCCCGCCCTCACCAAGACCGCCCGGTCGGTGCTCAGCAACGTCTGTGCCTACGCCGCCCGCCTCGACGCAATGGCCCGCAACCCCGTCCGCGACACCTCACCAATCAGCGTCAAACCCAAGAAGGGCAAGCCCCGCGCACTGACCGCCGCCGGTATCCGGCAGCTACGCGCGTACGTCACCTACGACCCGGTTGCCCGTCGCCGAGACTTGCCAGACCTGATCGACGTCATGGCCGCCACCGGCATGCGCATCGGCGAGGCACTGGCCATCACGTGGGACGCCGTCAACCTCGACACAAAGACAGTAGAGGTGCGCGGCACAGTGATCCGGATCAAAGCCACCGGCCTGATCATCAAGCCCGAGCCCAAGACCGAAGCCGGCTACCGCACTCTGATCCTGCCCGACTGGGCGGTCGCCCTCCTACTCGCCCGCCGCCGGCGCGAGGACCTCAGGTTCGGTGAGCTCGCCCTGGTCTTCCCTTCTGCGGTCGGCACCCTGCGCGACCCGTCCAACATCGACCACCAGATCAAGGACGCCTTCACGTACGCCGGCCTGCCCGACCTCACGTCACATATCCTCCGCAAGACGGTGGCCACCCTCATGGACGAAGCCGGACTCACCGCCCGCCAAGCAGCCGACCAGCTCGGACACGCTAAAGTCAGCATGACCCAGGACACCTACTTTGCCCGAAAGACCCTCGACACCGGCGCCGCGAAGGCCCTTGACATCCTGCGGTTCGACGACGCCTGAGAATACTTCCCATTTGACCGATTCACGGTCAAACGGTGGCGATGGCCCGGAGCTTCAGCTCACCGGAGTACTGGCGCGCTAGGTCTCCAACTGCTCCTGTCTGCCATGCAGCGTGGTACAGCTCCCACCACAGCTGTAGCGCTGTGACCATCACCTGGTTCCATCGACGGCGGGCCGCCGCAAAGTCGGCTGCGCTATCGATAGCAGACGCCAACTTCGGGTCCTGCGTCATAACGGCAGCGGTTGCGTCATGCCAGAGATGCTTCGGCGACTGCTCGGGCTGCGTCTTCTCCGCAAGGATGTCCAGATGGTAAAAGCGGCCGGCAGCTCCGAATCGATCCAAAGCCTCGAGCAGAGTCGGCAGCACACTGTCGGCAGCCACCCGGTCCTTGAGATCGGCAACATGCCCCGGAGCCGTACCAGGACGTAGGTCCACGAGCGGGCGAGCCACCAGATCCGCCTTCATCACCCTGTGCCCGATGGCCTGCATGTCGCCTTTCGACGGCCACGATTCGCCTCGGTCCACCGCCGCCAAGCCGATGGTCAGCTTGAGCATCTTCTCCGCTCCGAGAGCGAGCAGCGACATCACCGCCACGGCGCCGGTGTCGTCGTCACGGATAGACGTGAGCATGTCAAGCCCGCGAGTGAAAAGTGACGACGCATCGGTGCACTCGTGGATTAGAGACAGCTTCTGTTCCTGCGTTAGGCCGGTGGTCACTCGTCCACGGTATGAGTCTGTCCACCTCTTTACTCCGGTGCGCGACCGCGGACCTGGCCCCGGGCGAACCACGGCGGCGAACGGATGGGTGGACGTAGGCGACGGAAGCTGGACCTGGCAGAACCAGGAGTCCACGAGCGTGTCGACCCGGGCCGAACTGGGCGATGAAGTCCGGATCGCCTTCGAAGCCGTCCATCGCTTTGGTGGAGCCACTCGTGATCCACGGATTCCCCTCCGGCCGCCCGATCGGCCGGGCCCGTGACTGGAGCCCTGGCACGACCTCCAGCGGTGCCCGCACCGTCGGCAGCGCGGGTCCGACGCTGTTCGCGGATCGGATCAGCCTGACGGCGCCACGCCGGTCGACCTGGACAAACGCCAGAGGACTATGACGAAACGGCAGGGCTCGTTGAGGGCGCCACGTGAGTGAGTTCACCCGGTAATTGATTGACTACCTTCAGTGGCCATAGTCTGCAGGGTAGCCACCGGAGCCGGGAGCCCAAGCTATGAGAGTTTCGGAATACTTCGACCTTGGTCGCAGCCAGTCCGAGCTTGACTTCGTCGATGTGGATACTGCTACCGACTCGCAAGTATTCATTGATCCGCGCGCCATCAGAATTCAACAGTCAGCATGGGCGGAGGATTGCAAGGAAATGCTGGCGTCGTTCTTTGGTGAACTCCTCGCAGCAATCCGCTCCGGCGACGATGATCGAATATATTACTTATTAGGGCAGCTCGGCGAGCCGAATGAGACACACCTCGGATACTCTAAGGGGCGGTCTCGCGGTCGCGGCCTCGGGGGAATAGGCGCAGAAAGAGTAGCCTCCAGAATCGCATCCAGCAAAGCAGCGGAGAGCGGTGTCCTCGCCGATTTGGAAGATTCCGCACTATTCATCCCTGACATTGGGCCGGATATTATCTCTGATATCTCAACTCACGTCCTTCGGGGAGCACTGATTCGCTACACTGACCGGGTTTGCGAATACTACGGAATCAACCTCGACCGGCAACATAGCGGCATAGTATGGAACCCAAATTCTCTTCAGTGGCAAGAAGATCAAGTAGGGCTTCCGCGCACCGACGACGGGCCATTGTTGCTAATACCTAAGTCGATCGTTCGCGTTCGACTTACACTCCACCATGAACGCTATTTCAACGGGTTTCTAGCCCCGCACTACGAGAGTAAAGAGATTGACGCTCGCTCGAACTTGGTAAAAATAGTCGGGGGTAGTCCGAGGGTCGACCGCTGGAGGCTAAGGGAAAAATATCCGGTCAACAAACTGGCCATCGTCAAATACACAACAGAGTTTCCTGAGGCGCTCCCCGAGTATAAGGGTTCAGTCTCACATCAGACATCTCCTGTCCTTAGTCATACTCGACTGTCGCATGCACTCGGGGTACCAGAACCCGACTACGACGCCCTACTTGGAGCTGTACTGCGAACTCCGCCCGGAAACGCAGCGGCTACGCTGTATCACCACGCGGTAGAGGCGTTGCTTTCCGCTCTCTTCTTTCCTCACCTTGACAATGTCAGGAAAGAGCGAGAGATCCATGAGAAACGCAAGAGGGTCGACATCGCCTATGACAACCTAAGCCCCCTGGGCACCTTTTCGTGGCTCGGTTCAAGATTCAAGGTTCGCGAACTACCGGTAGAATGTAAGAATTACAGTGAGGATCCTAGGAATCCGGAGCTGGACCAGCTAGCAGGACGCCTGTCGGATCATAGAGGTTGGGTCGGTATACTCACTTGCCGAAATCTTCAGGACAAGGATCTGTTTCTGAAGCGTTGCAAAGATACTGCGTCTGACGGACGCGGCTATCTGATCCCCTTGGACGACGATGACCTGAAAGAATTGGTTAGAGAGCGCCGAGTGGTGGCAGAGATGCAGCCACGCGAGAAAGCAATCTTCAACCTCTTACGCGAGAGAATCGACTACCTTATTAGTTAGACTCGGCCCTGACATGCGGTCTGGGCCATGGGCGTAACTTGGGTGGCCTCGTAACCGATCAACGCTGCAGGATAAATCGCCAGACATCGTGGTGATTGCGACGTAGGTGTTGGATTTCGACGCGGATTTATCCGGCCAGATGAACTGAATGTTCCGTTCGCGCCAGCCGAAGGTGACGAGAGCCCGGTCGCCGGAATATTGGCGTGCGAGGTCGGCGCGTTCGCGAGGTCGGCGCGTTTGTTAGGTCGCCGGGACCGGCTCCGGCGCGCCGTCGAGGGCTCGGCGGCCGCGGGGCGTTCGGCGTCGGCTGCGGCCGGTCACCGACCGTATGAGCTCGGCTCGGGTAATCGTCCATATGACGTTCGGCAGCGCGGACGGACTCTCGGTCTCTCGCGGTAGGTCCGAGATCACGCGTTCGACCAGCAGCATCGCGAAGTTCGCGATACCGGGCCGATGGCCGCTGTTGGCACAGTTCGTGCAAACGATCAGCCCGTGTGCAATAGGGCTGGCGCCGAAGCAATCGGTGCAACGCAGCAGCGGACCGGCCGCATGTGTGGCTAGCGCCTCGGCCAGCGTGTGAGGACCATTGCCGGAATAGCCCCAGGTGAATAGGCCCCGAGCACCAGCTTCCTGGTCCCGCAACAGAATTCGTTCTCCGTCGGGATACTGGATGACAACCAAGCTGCTGCCCTCGGCGTCAGCCACGCCATGGTAGGTCCAATTCTGGAATTCGGGGTTACGGACCGCTTCGGCTAGCAAGCTGAGCAGGTGGCGGGAACCGGCATTGGCGGCGGGTATGACCGGCACCATCTGAGTCTCCGGCTGCGCCCAGACGGTGATCGCGTCGACGATGCGCCGCAGATGCGAACTGATGAACTTGGGCCTTGGAACGTCGTCGAGACTTTCCAACTCTTCGACGGGCATGGGTTCGTCAGGCTCCGACCACTCGTCCCGGTTCTGGTCGTCGAGCTCCGCCAGTTGGTCGGCCAGGTACGCGGCGAGCGTGTTGGCCGGCTCGTTGTCTCCTTTCGCCCGCGCCACCACGGCGTCGGCCCAGAGCGCCAGCAGGAGGGCGATCGGATAGATCAGATCGGAATCCCCGAGCTGGGAGTTGAGCTCCTCGAACGCCTTGTCACGGGCGGCGGAGGCGAGGCGGCCGCCCACGATTCGGTCCGAGCGGCGTGTACGGGCGTCCGGAAGCCAGCCGGCAGCGCGGAGCTCGGATTGCCAAGCAGCGGTAGCCAAGACGGACTCGAACCCGCCCGCCTGCCACGGTAGAACGCTCAGCAGGCTGACCGGGCCGTCCAGATCCACCTCGTCTGCTGGCAGTGCCCGGCGCAGGTCGTCCGACTCGCGGATCAATCCCGCGATGATGAGAGCACCTCGCTCTACGACGGCCGCCGAGCGTCCGTGACGGGTCGTGCGGTTGATGACCATGTAGACCGCGTCGGTGTACGAGCGAGTCGCCACATCATCGCCGGCGATCGCCGATGCAGTGGCGAGACTGAGCAGGCGGCGACCGGTCAGCAGCGCCCGCCGGTCATAGCCGGCGTCGAACGCGTCGATCGCCAGGTCCCGCAAAGTGGCGGCGATCATCGGCGCCGGGCTGGGGCGGCGCGACAGATGAGCGATGCGCCATCTGGTGCGGTCCGGCGGCGTCGACGGGGCGGCATCGGTGCCGATGAGTTTGGCTGCGATCGTTTCCAGATGGGTCTCGATCGCATCGCATCGCGAATACCGATGGCCGGTGTACAAGCGGTGACCCAGCAGGCCGAGACGCTCAACGTCCGCGGAGAAGTCGCTGGCCTCGTGGTATCCGCCGGACCAGCTGGTTGACGTAGCCGTGGGTGAGGCAAGAACGGCGATCATTCGATTGACGGTGGACTCCAGCAGCTCGTAGCCCCGGTCACCGCCGGTAGAAGCGTCTTGGTTCCGGTCCTGCGCGCTCGCTCGATCGAGATCAAGGTCGTCGAGCATCTGCCCGAGGTCTGTGACACTCACTGGCTGACGCGTGAGCTGATTGACCTGCTCGAACGCGGACCGATCACGGTTCAACGATGTGGGCGGCACGACGACCGTCGGGCGGGGAGAAATACGTGAGAACGGCGCCGGCGTAGTGGCCGGCGCATCCGGCGGGTCGATGGAGGAGCGCGGCAGATTCACCAGTGTGAGCACCTGTTGCGACGGCGTGACCTCGGCGAGTCGCGCGCTGACTGCGTCGACGACAGCATCGAGAGCTTCCGCGGCGACCTGATGCCGCCCGGCAGCACGATTCTGGGCCGCGAGGTCGAATAGGACATCGACGACGGCATCGCTGATCGACCGTGACCAGGTCATATGCACGCCGAGCGCAGCGATGGCCGCAATCGCCGCCCGATGATCCGGGGTTGTCTCGCGGCTGAGATCGGCGCCGACCTCGCGCACTGCCTGAGCGACATCGTCGACGTCCGCGCCGGCACGGGCCTGTGCGGACAGGGCGACGGCCCACGCCACGGCGGCGAGCCGATGCTCGCGGACCGGCAGGCGGGGGCTTCCGACCAGGTCGCCGAGCACGGCAACACGCCGGGCGAGTTCCTGACGTCCTCGAGACCAGCGACCACGCGGGGGTATAACTCTGGTGGCCACGTGGCGGACCAGCCATTCCGGCGTGGCACGACGAGCCCCGTTCCAGGTCACCCAACCAACGATGACAATCGACGCGATGAAGCAGGTGAAAGCGACCCGTGTCGTGAGAGCGCTGGGGTTGACAGCCAAACCCAGCGGAACGCAAACACCTACGACTGCGGCTACGCCGACCCATCCCGCCATCTGCCGGTCCGCCAGCACTCGGACGGTGCGCCACGAGAACTGAGACAGCGCCTGAATCGCGACCACGACCACGGCCGGCACCACAACCAACAGCGCCGCCGTGATCGCCGCAACCGCCGCGATCGCGGTCGCTTCATAAGCGCCCGCGTCGGTTCCAGTAGATACCGGCATGAACCACACCACGAGCAGCACGGGGCACAGGCACACGGCCGTCATGGCCACAGACCGCGCGCGCCGGCTTCGCCGGTGTTGATCTCGATGTGTTGACGTCACGCCATGAGTATCGGCTGCCACTGCCACTACCTCATGTCTCTGCCGCGCCCGGCGTGATCCACCCGGGCCTGCGGGCAGCGACTCGGGGGCTGGCGATCTGCTCGGCGCAGCCTAGAGGCGTGAGATAAGACGCTGCAGCTGTGCCGGGAGCCGAGGCAGGATGCCTGCGCGGTCAGCGAGTTCGGCGAGGTTGCGGTACCACATTTCGCGTACGGCGGTTTCCGGCTGATCGGTGAGGGTCGACAGGCGTTGTTCCAGGAAGGTGGTGTCGCCTGGCCGGCGCGCTTGGGTCGTGCGTCGACTGCTCGGGAAGTCGGTTTCGGGCAACAGACGGTCGCGGGGAATCCAGGCCAGGCGTTCGTCGCTCATGGCCGCGTTGACCGAGAAGTAGCAGCCCATTGCCGCAGCGCGTTCGATGTCATCGCGGGTGCCGTTGAACCAGTGCAAGATCGCGCCGGCGTGAGGGCGCTTATGCAGTGCGTCGAGGAGGTGGCTGGTACGGCCGGTGCTGTGCAGAGACAGCAGCACCGGCTGGTCTGCACAAACGCGCAAGATGAGATCGAGTGCGGCGGTTTGAGGTTCCAGGACGCTCTTGCGGTCGAGGCCGATCTCGCCGATGACTAGGTGACGCTTCAGCGCGCTGCGGATGCCGTCCTCGGTGAGAGCGGCGATGGCCCCCGGGACGCCGGGATGCACGCCATAGCTCCAGAGGATCGTGGGGTCTTCGCGGTTGGCGGCATAGTTGGCCTCAGCCGGGGTGCGGGTCATCGCGAAGATGATGGCTCCATTGAGTGCCCGAATCTGCGGCGCGGTGACGTCGGGGGCGATGTGGGCGTGGCAGTCGAGTGTCGGGAGGTTAGATGTTGACAAGGGAGAGTTCCTCCAGCCCTCGGTCGCAGAGGTCGAGTACAGCGTCGAAATCGGTATGCGGCGGCCACAGTCCGGAGGCGACGATCCGGTGCTCGTCGAGGCCCGCGCTGGTCGCGTACGTCGTGGCGGCGATGTCGTGGCGGCGAAGGTACTTGAGCCTTTCGAGAGATGCGCCGGTCAGCGTGGTGGCCAAGTAGCGGGTGTGGTCGGTCCGTCCGGCTGCTGCGAACGCACCGCGACGTATCATGCAGGCGATGCATAGCCCGCAGTTGAGGTTGGGGTTAGCACCGGGGAGCCTGCCGGCGTTCTGCTTCGCGCAGGACACGGTCGCGGCAGCCACCGCGAGGTCGCCGGCGGCGCCGGGCCGCAACGCGGCCGCCACCAGATCACCCTTGGTCATCGTGGCGTGCGGGTTGGCGATGGTCATGCCGGCCAAGGGCAGCGCGTCGAGTATCTGTTGCACGAGGCGGAACGTCCAGGGATGAGTGGACCGGGTGGTCAGTGGCCCGCCTCGTGACGGTTCCAGCGGTGGGTTGATGCTGGTGAAGCCATTCTCAGGGACGAGAATGCGAATGGCACGACGTCCGGAGGCCAACACGGTGGCCATGGCCTGGAATAGCAGAGACCTGGTTCGCGGGGTCGACTCGCGGCGTGGCAGGAGGGGCCGGAACGCGTACCGCAGGTAGGTGAAATCCGGCTGGCGGGCCACCAGGGCCGCGCGGACGGTCTCCTGCGCCCTGCGAATCGAGGTCGAGCTGTCGCGATGCCCGAGGAAGACGGTCGTAGCAGGGTGGTCGAGCTGCAGGATTGCGCCGCATAGCGAGTCGAGGCCACCGGAGAGCAGACTGACCGCCTCGGCCGGCTCAACCGGGGCGTCGGGTCGGATGTGCTCCGGGCCCGGGTCGGCTTGGACCAGCGTGATACGCCAGGTGTCGCCGGACAGCCAGTGCAGCAGGTCGGCCACCCGGTCCAGCATCTGCACGGTCCATGCCTCGGGCTGCTCGACGTGCACGACGATGCACAGGTCGCGGAGCATGGCGAGCTGCGGTCGTGACACGGTCCGGTCGGCCAGGTAAGCGGCAGCGACGATGCGCAGGAAGTCCTTGGCGGGTGCTGCGGCTGGCCCGAGTTCGCTCATCGACCACCCGACCTCGGTCTGAACCTCGTCGCTATTACCCGGTTCCGCAGGCCACGCACAGGTGATGGCTTCGGAGCCTGTCGAGCCGCTGGGCATCAGCTCAAGGGTGTTCACCGCTCTCCTCTGATCTTGAAAACGGCGAAGACCTTCTCCGCGAGCTTGGCTGCGGCGTTGACGAAGGTCTGGGCGCTCATCTTCGCCGTCTTCGGCAGCCTTATCTTCGACACACTCGTGCGTAGGTACTTCTTGGCTTTGACCTCGATCTCCTTGGCACGCTGCGGGGTGAGATTCTCGGTTCGCTGCCGTGAGGTCAGCTCGACCAGGACCTGCTCATAGACCAGGTTCTGCAGGAACAGCCGTATCTCTTGCGCCTGGGTCGGCGGCTCTTTGGCCTTGAGGATCTCCACCATCGTGCGCTGCGTCGCGGCGCGAAGGGCAACCTCGTCGGGGTGGCTGGGTGCCCCCAGCAGGGTGTCCAGGATGTAGGCGCATTTTGCCCGCGACGAGGGCAGGCTGTCCAGGTGGGCCAGGTCGAGGCCGAGCTCGGCCAACGTGGCACGATCGCCGTTTCGAAGTGCCGAGGCCCCCGCGACGCCTGCGGCACCTCGGGCGGTCTGCCGGCCGAAACTACGGCCGCCTCTGCCGGAGCTGCTGGATCCGCCTCCGCCGCCCCCACCGTCGCCAGCACCGCCTGCCCGGCGGGGCCGCAGCGATGAAAGCGGATAGCCTGACGGTCCGGGAGCCGGGCCCCCGGTCCGCGCCAAGGCGTTCATCAGCGCGTTGACGAAGTCTTCGATTTTCTCATCGGAAGGTCCCGGCTCGTCCGAGCCGCCCGGACTGCCCGCCTCGCCAGCAGTGCCGTACGCATCGTGGACGTCCTCCCACGGTTTGGCCCCGCTTCCCCCGTACGCGCCCGAGGTCCCCATTAGTGCGGCGGCTCGGACAGCTCTTGACGGGCAGCCTCGACGACGTCGGCGTCCAACCCGGCCGTGGCGACGATCGCATTCAGGACATCTCTGAACCGGCTCAGGTAAACAACGTGGTGCGGCTCCAGGACGCTGAACACCGTCGGCCGGTTAAGCACCACGCTGACCGCCTCGGTCAGGTCCTTGTCATCCTCGCTGATCGCTACCAGGGACTCGATGACCGGCCCGACATCGCTGAGGCGGGTCAGCTGGTCTCCGAGGCTGTTCACCACGATCAGCCGCTCGGCCGGCTCCAGTCCCTTCGCATCCAGTACCCCGGCAGCGCGCGTAGAGTCGGAGGCGTTGGTTAGCTTCTCGATGATTCGCATCAAGGCGCCGGTGACCGCACCACCGAAGTGAACGTCGCTGAGCAGGGTAGCCGCCACCGAAAGGTACCGCTCGATGGCTGCTTCGTGTCCCGTCAGCGACGGCTCGCTGGCCGCCCAGGACTTCGTCTCCTCGCTCACCTCCGGCGGCTGCAGGCTCTCGTCGAGGGCCCAGCCCTCCCAGTCACCGAGCAACGCGACACGTGCGTGGGATGTCTTCTGGCTCAGCAGGCGGAAGTCATTCAGGTGCCTGACCTCGAGCAGATACAGCTTGAGCAGCACCTCGAGTTCCAGCTCGGCACCGCCGGCGCGGGCAAGGTGTTCACGGACCGCGAGCGCATTCAGGAAGCGTTTGATCGCTCGGGGGCTGCGCCATACATCGGCGGCCAGCCCACCGGCGATCCGAGCGGCCAGACGCAGGTGCTCGCCCGAGGGACTCGGGGACCCGTCACCGTGGTCGACAACGTAGGGTGCCTTGCCTTCCAGGCGGCGCTGGCGTGCCGACTCGATGACCTGGTCGAGACCGTCGGACGGTAGTTCCCCAGCGTTCTTGCACAGCAGCAGGGCGATATATGCCTCAGCCTGTTCGGCGGACAGCACGGGCAGAGTAATCGGCAGTTGGATGATCTTTTCCGTGTACAGCTGAGCAAACCCGCCGCGGGCGGCGCCTTCCAGGTGCACCCCGATCGCCTCGCGGATGAGTACCTCGTCCGCAGCCAGTACAAACGCCATGCCCTTCACCGACAAGAACAGCTTGATCGCTTCGAGTGTGGCCATGATCGTCGGCGGCAGGCAGCGGTCCAGGTCGTCGACGAGCACGACGACCTTCTTGATGCCGCCAACGTCCTTCATCAGATTCTCGAATGCCGTCCGAAACCCGGCCATACCCTGGGTCACGCCGGTGTCGGCATCGGAGTCCGGCTTCTTCGGCTCAGGAGTGAGCGCCTCGATGAGGCCCGGAAGGTCTGGCGACAACTTGACCGCGCTCGTCACCAGAACCCCCGCCACACGGCTCCAAGCGATTCGCCGACGGAGATCCTTGAGACGGCCCAGCACCTGCTTGCGTTTCGGTGACTCCTCTGCCGTCTGTTCGACCCGGTTCTGGAGTTCGTCGAGGACCTGGGCGATCAACGTGCCGCGAAGGTCCTCGGCGTTCTCGAACTCCCACGGATCGACGCGGACCACGACCACGTGCCCGAAACTCTCCAAACGGGCCGCGACGAGGTTCAACGCGGTGGACTTCCCCCCGCCCCACGCGCTGTGGATACCGACCGTGACTGGGTCCAGCCCACCAGCAGTGACGACCCTGGTGACCGCGTCAGCGACCGCGTCGCCTCCGAGTAGGTCCAGGACAGCAGGGTTATCGTCGAAAAGGGGCGCGGCAAAGCCGTCCTGATGCCTGGAACTGGCCACCCAATACTCCCAGAAAATGATCACTCATCGCACTAGCTGAGACATCGCAGTGTAATGAGGCCGGTCGACTGACTCGCGGCGCCAGCAGACCGGCGATGCCCGTACTGGGGGGACACAACTCCGACAAGCCCCCCGGGCGAGCGCCTCGTGACGGCAAGGTCACCCGAACTTGCGTGGGCCGATCTACTCAACGAACGACGACCTGCATCTCCGCCCGCCGAAGCGGCCCTCGCTGAGCGCTAGTAACTGCTCGACCCAGCGACCCCTCCACGAGCGGAGTAAGAGTCTCTACGGCTCGGCCCACTCATCGTTCGATCGCTGCTGGCCAGCCTCCGCTAGCTGGGCGCAGGAGCCCAAGAAGATCTTGGCGATGTTCTGCCGTGTGCGTATGAACCAATAACCGGCAAAAACCGGGGTTGGTACGACGAAGGGGCCACCGAAGTGGCCCCTGACCTGCGTAAACGCTCCCCCGATTGGACTCGAACCAATAACCTGCCGGTTAACAGCCGGCTGCTCTGCCAATTGAGCTACAGGGGATTGCTGCACCCCGGCTCCCGCGTTCGCGGTTACCGTGGCGACCGGAACGACAATACATGACCGCGCCGCCCCCGCGGGAGGTGGGTGACCCTGGCGCGCCGCGTGGTGCGTAACGAAGGACGAAACAGCTCACGGTGAATGACGGAGCGGCAGGATGGGTATGCAGCGGGTCAGACGCACGAGCGTCATCGAACGGAAGGAGCCGCCATGCGCGGAAAGCTCATGTTCATCACGGGTCTCGCGGCGGGCTTCGTCCTGGGCAGCCGGGCCGGCCGGGAGAAGTACGAGGAGATCGCCACCAACGCCAAGAAGCTGTGGGAGCATCCCACGGTTCAGGAAGCCGCAGGCGTCGCCCAGGCGCAGGCCAACAAGCTCGTCGCCGAGGGCAAGGACAAGCTGAACCAGTCCAAGCTCGGTGAGAAGCTGCACTCCTCCGAGACCTCCTCGGACAGCGACCTGTCGAGCACCGGCGCCGCGTCACTGTCGAACGGCACCGGCGCCAAGTACTGAGCCAACGCCGCAGCGCAAGGCCCGGTCCATGATCATGGGCCGGGCCTTGCACGCTCAGGACGAGGACGAGAAGGCGGCGTCGAACGCGGCCGACGGCGGGTCGAACGCCAGCCGGCGGACGAACTGCAGCGCCTCGGGCGCACCGACGAGGCGGTCCATGCCGGCGTCCTCCCACTCGATGGAGAGGGGGCCGGCGTAGCCGATCGCGTTGAGCGCCCGGAAGCAGTCCTCCCACGGCACGTCGCCGTGCCCGGTCGAGACGAAGTCCCAGCCGCGGCGCAGGTCGGCCCAGGGCAGGTGCGACGACATCCGGCCGCGGCGGCCGTCGCCGGTGCGGACCTTCGCGTCCTTGCAGTCGACGTGGTAGATCCGGTCGGCGAACTCGAGGATGAAGTTGACCGGGTCGAGGTCCTGCCAGACGAAGTGCGACGGGTCCCAGTTGAGCCCGAACGCCGGCCGGTGCCCGATCGCGTCGAGCGTGCGGCGGGTGGTCCAGTAGTCGTACGCGATCTCGCTGGGGTGCACCTCGTGCGCGAAGCGGACCCCTTCGGCGTCGAAGACGTCGAGGATCGGGTTCCACCGTTCGGCGAAGTCCTGGTAGCCGCGCTCGATCATCGACTCGGGCACCGGCGGGAACATCGCCACGGTGTGCCAGATCGAGGAGCCGGTGAAGCCGATCACGGTGTCGACGCCGAACCGGGCGGCCGCCCGCGCGGTGTCCTTCATCCGCTCGGCGGCCCGCTGCCGGACCTGTTCGGGGTCGCCGTCGCCCCAGATCGCGGCGGGCAGGATGCCCTCGTGCCGCTCGTCGATCGGATGGTCGCAGACCGCCTGGCCGACCAGGTGGTTGGAGATCGCGAAGACCTGCAGGTTGTGCTTCGCCAGCTGCTCGCGTTTGCGGTCGAGGTAGTCGCTCTCCGCCAGCGCCCGGTCCACCTCGAAGTGGTCGCCCCAGCAGGCGATCTCCAGGCCGTCGTAGCCCCACTCGGAGGCCAGCCGGCAGACCTCCTCGAACGGCAGGTCGGCCCACTGGCCGGTGAAGAGCGTTATGGGTCGGGCCATGTCATCTCCCTGTCCGCGGTCGCGTGGGTCGCGACCGCACGAAAGGGGTTCCGGTGGCCTGCGTGAGGCGGCAGGCCGGGTGGGCACGGCCGCGGGGACGCGGTGGCCCGGCCCGGGTTTGCGCCTCCCGGCCGGCCCGCCCGTCGCGGCAGTGCCTGCACCGACTCTAGAGCGGTGGCCCCGGCCGCGAAAGTCCCGCGGTCAGTGCACGGCCCAGGCCTCGGCCGGCGGCGAGAGGCCGAGCTCACCCAGGGCGCTCTTCGCGTACGCGATCTGGGCGGCGGCGTCGTCGCGGCCCGAGGTCTCCACGTCCAGGTGCTCGGTGCCGACCGAGCCCTCGGTCGTCAGGTGCCGCAGCGCCGCGCGCCAGACCTCGGTGGTCGCCGCGAGCGGCGGGCCCGGAGGGTTGTGCAACGGTACGGGGCAGAGCACGCGCCAGGGGCCGGGCAGGGTGCCCTCGAGCGCCTCGGTCAGGTCGCCGGCGTGGCCGCCGTCGGGGTTGGTGACGGGGTGGCGGCGGCCGGGTTCCGCGTACCCGCGCAGCCGCTCGGCGGCGGCGACCGGATCGGCGGCCTCGAGTGCCGCGGCGACCTGGACCCGGATGATCGAGATGCCGGCCGTGGCGAGCCGGTCGAGGACCCCGATGGGCTCCTCCCAGGTGCAGGCGAGGGCGGCCAGGTCCAGGCAGACGCCGAGGCGCTCGCGGTCGAGCCGGGCGAAGGCGCCGACGATCGACTCGACGCCGTCGAGCATGAGGCCGGGCGCGGGCTGGAAGCCGACGCGGACGGCGCGCCCCTGGTGCCAGGCGACCTCGGCGAGGCCGGCGGAGAGCCGGGACAGGATCCGGTCGGCGGCCTTCTGCTTCGCGGCGTCCCAGCCGGCGCGCGGGCCGAGGCCGGTCGTGGTGACCGCGCCGCGGACGGCGTCCTCGGGCAGCAGGTCGGTGAGGATGCGGGCGAGGTCGAGGGTGTATTCCAGCCGGGCCGGGTGGCTCCAGTCGGGGTCCTCGTCGCCGCCCTCGGCGTAGGGCACTCCGCTCAACGTGACGACCTCGAGCCCGCGGGCTTCGATTTCGGCACGCAGCCGGGTACGGGAGCGACCGTCGATCGCGAGGGCGGCGGCGAGGGTGGGCGGGAGCCAGAGGCTCACCCCGAGGGTCTCCACGCCGAGTCGGTCACGGACGGCGGCGTACGCGTCGAGGTGCTCGACGACGGCCGGGAGATCCCGGGCAGGCCGTACGTTCGCGCCGTGGCTCAAGTGGACGACCCGGCCCGAATGGTGGCGCAGACGCATCAGAATCCCTCCTGGAGCGGAGCGTCACTCGTGCATTCGCACGTGCATCGGTTCGTGCTGCGTCCAGTATGGATCATTTGGCCGCGGGCTGTCGTGGCGGACCGACGGGGTGCCATGACGCCTCCATCCGTGGTTTGTCTGCCCTCGGATACGAGACTCGACCGCCTGCCGGATCAGCGGCGTACGCGCCGTGCGACTCCGCGACCGGCGCAGATGTGATCCACAAAGGGCGGCCCCATCGGCTCTCGCCGATGGACCCGCCCCGATGAGCTGCCCATGCGTTCCCTTCGGGGCAAGCCGACACACCCACGAAGAGAGCGTTATCCGTTCATCAATTGCACACTTGGACACGCACCGAACGATCGCCCGTGCGGATGTCCCGCGGCTGTCCGGCACCGGCCGGGAACCCCGGTCGGTCGATGCCGGACAGCCGCTCCGTCGTACGCCCGCCGGCACGGGGCGCAACCGTGCCGGCCCTCACGGCGTACGGCGGAGGTCTGTTTCTCAGACGACCGCCAGGGCCGCCTCCACGGGAACCCAGGCCGACGCCGCGGCCGAGCGCTCGACCGCGTCGAGGACGAGTTGCACCCGCAGCGCGTCGGCGAACGACGGGGTCGGGTCCTCGCCCGCCGCGACGGCGGCGATCAGGTCCCGCATCTCGTGGGTGAAGGAGTGCTCGTAGCCGATCGGGTGCCCCGGCGGCCACCACGCCGCCAGGTACGGGTGCTCCGGCTCGGTCACCAGGATCCGGCTGAAGCCCTGCTCGGTGGCGGGCAGCGCGGCGTCGTAGAACTCGAGCTCGTTCATCCGCTCGAAGTCGAACGCCACCGTGCCCAGCGAGCCGTTCAGCTCCACCCGCAGCCCGTTCTTGCGGCCGGTGGCGAAGCGGGTCGCCTCGTAGGTGGCCACCGCTCCCCCGTCGAGCCGGGCCAGGAACAGCGCGGCGTCGTCGACGGTCACCTGCCCGAAGCCCGCGCCCCCGTCGCCCAAGGCCGACAACCCGGCGGCCTCGCCCGGCAGCGGGCGCTCCCGGACGAACGTCTCGGTCAGCGCGCTCACCTCGGTGATCGCCTGGCCGGTGACGTACTGGGTGAGGTCGACGATGTGTGCGCCGATGTCGCCCAGCGCCCCCGATCCGGCCACCTCCTTACGCAAGCGCCAGACCAGCGGGAACTTCGGATCGACGATCCAGTCCTGCAGGTAGACGGCCCGCACGTGGCGGATCTTCCCGATCCGGCCGGCGGCGACGAGCTGCCGCATCAGCGCGACCGCGGGAACCCGGCGGTAGTTGAAGCCGCACATGGCCCGTACCCCGTGCGCTTGTGCCTGCGTCGCGGCCTCCGCCATCTCGCGGGCCTCGGCCACCGAGTTGGCCAGGGGCTTCTCGCAGAGCACGTGCTTGCCCGCGGCGAGCGCGGCGAGCGCGATCTCCCGGTGGGTGTCCCCCGGCGTGCAGATGTCCACCAGGTCGATGTCGTCGCGCTGGACCACCTCCCGCCAGTCGGTGGAGTGCGACTCCCAGCCGAGCTTGGCGGCCGCGGCCGCGACCTTGTCCTCGTCGCGGCCGCAGACGACCGACATCCGTGCCGACAGCGGCAGGTCGAACGCGCGGTTGACGGTGCGCCAGGCCTGTGAGTGCGCGGCGCCCATGAACGCGTAGCCGACCATGCCGACCCGCAGCTGCCCCATCAGATCTCCTTTTACGAATGAAATGGACGGATCCGCTTAGAAGCCGAGCTTGGCGTACTTGGCCGCGTTCTCCTTGGTGATCGTCTCGGAGGCGAGGGTGATCTCCTTGGGCACCTGCAGCTCGACCAGGTCGGACATGCCCTTGCCCTGGCCGATCAGGCGGGCCAGCGAGATCGCCGAGGAGGCCATCGACGGGCTGTAGGTGACCGTCGCCTTCAGCACGCTGTTGTCGGCCGCGATCTGCTCGATGGCCGCCTTGGAACCGGCGCCGCCGACCATGAAGAACTCCTTGCGGCCCGCCTGGTTGATCGCCGCGAGCACGCCGATGCCCTGGTCGTCGTCGTGGTTCCAGAGCGCGTCCATCTTCGGCAGGGCCTGCAGCAGCTCGGTGGCGGCCTTCTGCCCGCTGTCGGCGGTGAACTCCGCCGGGCGCCGGTTGGCGACCTTGAACCCGTTCTGGGCCAGCGCCTCGTTGAAGCCGCGGGTGCGCTCCTGGGTCAGCTCCAGCGAGTCGATGCCGGGGATCTCACCGATGATCGGGTTGCTGACGCCCTTGAGCTTGAGCTGCGCGCTGATGTAGGTGCCGGCGGCCAGGCCCATGCCGAAGTTGTCGCCCTTGATCTGCAGCCGGAAGGCGGCCTGGTCGGGGAACGCCCGGTCCAGGTTGACCACCGGGATGCCGGCCTTCATGGCCTCCAGGCCGACCGAGTTGAGCTCCTTGCCGTCGTGCGGCAGCAGGACGATCACGTTCGGCTTCTGCGCGATGAGCGTGGAGATCGCGGCCCGCTGCGCGGCGGCGTCCGCGCCAGCCTCGACGCTCTTGAACTCCACGTCGGAGTACGCCTGGGCCTGTGCCTTGGCGTTGTTGGTGATGGCGGCCACCCAGCCGTGGTCGGCGGCCGGCGCGGAGAACCCGATGACGACCTTGGTGCCGGCGGCGGCGTTCGGGTTGCTGTCGGTGTCCTCGTTCTTGATCTGGGTGTTCTCACCCGGGTCGTTGCTGGTGCAGGCGGTGAGTAGGGCGCCGGCGCCGAGGGCGGCGCTACCGAAGAGGATGCGACGGCGGGACAGATCTTTCATCGGATTTCTCCCAGGGGTGACCGGGCGGCCGTTGCCGGTCGCCTGTATATGGGGGGCTTGCTCAGGAGGTGGGCTTGCGCCCGAGGAGTTGTGTCACGGAGCGGAAACGGAACTGCTGGATGAGCACGGCCGCGACGATGATGCCGCCCTTGACCATGTTCTGAACCTCGGTGGAGAGATTGTTGATCGCAAAGAGGTTGGTGATGGTGGAGAAGACCAGCACCCCGAACAGGGCGCCGATGATGGTGCCGCGGCCGCCGCTGAGCAGCGTGCCACCGATGATCGCCGCGGCGATCGCATCGAGTTCGTAGAGGTTCGCCATCGCGGCCTGCGCGCTGGTCGCCTGCGAGGTGAGCATGATGGCCGCGATGCCGCAGCACAGCCCCGAGAGGGCGTAGAGCAGGACCGTGTGCCAGCGCACGTTGATGCCGGCCAGCCGGGCGGCCTCGGTGTTGCCGCCGACCGCGACGGTGCGCCGCCCGAAGGTGGTGCGGTTGAGCAGGACCCAGCCGGCCGCCACCACCACGCCCAGGATGATGACCAGCAGCGGGATGCCGAGCAGCTTCGTGGTGGCGATGCTGTTGATCGTCGCGTTGGTCGAGACCTGCGTCTGCTTGCCGGAGATCTGCGCCGCCAGGCCGCGGGCCGCCACCATCATGGCCAGCGTCGCGATGAACGGGACCAGCCGCCCGTAGGAGATGAGCACGCCGTTGACCAGGCCGACCGCGATGCCGACGACGATCGCGGTGAAGATCATGCCGACGGCGCCGTAGCTCTGGGTGGCGAGGGTGGTCGACCAGACGCCGGCTAGCGCGATGATCGCGCCGACCGAGAGGTCGATGCCGCCGCCGATGATCACGAAGGTCATGCCGACGGTGACGACGCCGATCGCCGAGGCCTGCTGCAGGATCGTGAACGTGTTGTTCTTGACCCAGGTCCCGTCGCCGTAGAGCTCGGGCCTGGTGATGATCCCGATGATCACCAGGATGACGAGCACTCCGACGAGCCCCAGATTGCGCCGCAGCGGCTCGGCGCCGTCGCCCTTGAGCCAGTCGGCCCGCGGCCTGCCACGGCCGGCCTTCTTAACGCCGTTCGGCGCGGTGTCTGCCGGCGGGTTCTGCGCCGGCGCGCTCGGCCTGGTGCTCTGATCCGTCATGACTGTGTCCCCTTTGGCATGCGCTCCTGGCCCTCGCTGCGCTCGGTGCAGTCGCTCATGCCGCATCCCCTTCCATGAGAGACCCCGCCATCACGAGGTCCAGAACCGTGGCTTCGTCGATCTCGTCGGCGGGCGCCTCGTGGATGAGGTGCCCCTCACGCATAACCAGCACCCGGTCGGCGAGGCCGAGGACCTCGGGCACCTCGCTGGAGACCAGCAGCACGCCGACGCCGCGGGCGGCGAGGTCGTGGATGACCTGGTAGAGCTCGGCCCGGGCGCCGACGTCAACGCCCCGGGTCGGCTCGTCGAGCAGCAGCAGCTTCGTGCCGCCGAGCAGCCATCGCCCGACGACGACCTTCTGCTGGTTTCCGCCGGAGAGCGTGCGCACCGCGCGGCCCACGTCGCGGGGGCGCAGCTCGAGCAGGTCGGCGGTCTGCGACGCGGCGGCCCGCTCCCTGCCGGTGTCGGTGAACCCGCCGCGCGCGTATCCGGCGAAGGACGACAGCGTCATGTTGCGGTAGATCGGCAGGTCGAGCAGCAGCGCCTGGCTCTTTCGCTCCTCGGGCGCCATGCCCATGCCGTGCTTGACCGCGGCGCCGATCGTGGTGATCCGCTTGCCGTCGAGGGTGACCGTGCCGCGGTCGGCCCGGCGCGCCCCGAAGATCGTCTCCAGCAGCTCGGAGCGGCCCGAACCGACCAGCCCGGCGATGCCGACGATCTCCCCCGCTCCCACGGTGAGCGACGCGTCCGCGAACTCCCCGTCGCGGGTGAGCCCCTCGACGACGAGCAGCGGCTCCCGCGGCGTGGCCTCGACCCGGGGCGGGAAGACGTATTCGATGGTGCGGCCGGTCATCCGGCTGACCAGCTCCCGGGTCGGCGTGCCGCGGGCCGGCAGGTTCGCCGCGGTGGTCCGGCCGTCCTTGAGCACGGTGACCCGGTCGCCGATGTCGCGGATCTCCTCGAGCCGGTGCGAGATGTAGATGACCGCGATGCCGTGCGAGGTCAGCTCCCGGATGATCCGGAAGAGGTTCTCCACCTCGTCGTGGGCGAGCACGGCGCTGGGCTCGTCCATGACGATCAGCTTGGCGTCGTGCGAGAGCGCACGGGCCATGCTGACGATCTGCTTGCCGGCCGCCGGCAACGACCGGACCAGGCTGCGCGGGGAGATGTGCGCGTGCCCCAGCCGGCCCAGGATCTCCCTGGTCTTGGCCGCGGTGGAGCGGCGGCGCAGGAATCCGCCGCGGCTCTCCTCGTGGCCGAGGAAGGCGTTCTCGGCGACGGAGAGGTCGTCGACGAGGTCGAGCTCCTGGTAGATGGTGGCGATGCCGGCGCGCATGGCGGCCTGCGGGCTGGCGGGGGCGAACGACTCGCCGAGCCAGGTGACGCTGCCCTCGTCGGCGTGGTGCACGCCGGCGAGCACCTTGATGAGGGTGGACTTGCCGGCGCCGTTCTGCCCGAGCAGGCAGTGCACCTCGCCGGCCCGGACCTCGAGCTCGACGCCGTCGAGCGCCCGCACGCCGGGGAAGGTCTTGACGACGCCCTCGAGCCTGAGCACAACCTCGCCGACCGACTCAGCCGCGGCGGGCTCGGCCGTCGTGGGCTCGGCCCTTTCCTCCGGGGCCGTCATGACGCCTGCTCGAAGGCCGTGTCGCTGGCCAGGACCGCCGCGCCGCTCACGCCGGCCCGGGCGCCCAGCTCGCTGAGCACCACGGGCAGGTTGCCGGTGGCCAGCGGCAGCGACCTGCGGTAGACCACGCTGCGAATCTCGGCGAGCAGGATGTGGCCGAGCTGAGCGAGGCCGCCCCCGATGACGATCATCGACGGGTTCGCGAAGCTCACCAGCGTGGCGAGGGTCGCGCCGAGCCGGCGCCCCCCGTCGCGGATGAGCCGGATGCAGGTGACGTCGCCCTCCGCGGCGCCGTCGGCGACGTCGCGGGCGCCGATCTCGGCGCCCATGGCCAGGCGCTCCGCCAGCGCCGGCGACTCCCCGCTGCGGGCCGCGGCGAGGGCGTCCCGGGCCAGGGCGGCGCCGCTGAAGAGCGCCTCGAGGCAGCCGGCGTTGCCGCACGAGCACATCGGACCGTGCGCGTCGACCTGGATGTGCCCGATGTCGCCGGCGCAGCCGTCCACCCCGCGGTAGACGCCGCCGCCGAGGTGGATGCCGCAGCCGATGCCCGTGCCGATCTTGACGAAGAGGAAGTCGTCGACCGAGTGGGCCACCCCGCCGTGCCGCTCCCCGATCGCCATGATGTTGACGTCGTTGTCCACCACGGCCGGGCAGCCGTGCTCGCGAGCGAGGGACTCCCGGACCGGATAGCGGTCCCAGCCCGGCATGATCGGCGGCGAGACCGGGACCCCGTCGCGGAAGCTGACCGGGCCTGGGACCCCGATGCCGACGGCGTCGAGCCGCTCGTAGGCGCCGTCGGTGCGGGCCTTGGCGAGCAGCTCGTTGACCCGGTGCAGGATCGCCTTGGGCCCGGATCGGATGTCCGCCGCCTCCTGGTACGTCGCGACGGGCTCGAGCCGGCCGTTGGTGACCTCGATGTCGATGGAGCTGGCGCCGAGGTCGACGGCGGCGAAGCGCAGCTGCGGCTGCAACTCGACAAGGGTGGAGCGCCGGCCGCCCCGGGAGGCGGCCATGCCCGCCTCGGCGATGTAGCCGGCGGCGACGAGCCGCTCGACCTCCGCGAGCAGGCGGGGCCGGGTCAGATCGAGTCGATCGCCGAGCTCGGCTCGCGAAATCGGCCCCTCGTCCCGTAACAGGCGCAACAGGCGCAGGTGGGGAGCGTCGATGACATGCACGGGCACCTCCGGGCCGTTCACACCGCTGAAACAGTGCGGCGTCACGCACGTCACACTAGGGCCCTTCCGCAGGGCACGTCCATACCTTCTCGTTGATTCTGGCAAACTTTTGTCGCCTGATTCAAAAGTGGCCGCCGCGGATCACCTCCGCGGCACGTCGCGTCCCCGCCGCGGGAGGGCCGCCCGGGCCGTTCGGCGGGACAAAAGGCAGGCGGCCGCGGCCGCGGGGGGGGGCGCGGGTCGGGTGGGGACACGGGGGGACTGCAGTCTCGG
>NZ_JBEZXZ010000027.1:0-63843 GCF_040638275.1 Actinoplanes sp. NPDC026623
AGCGGATCGAGCGCCGCGCGGACCACGATCCGCTCTGCGCCGCGCCGCCGCCGGGCCGCCTCCGCGCTCAGGCGGCGACCGCGATCGGCACGCCGTGACTGTCGGTCAGCGCCAGCCGGGTCCGCAGGTTGCCCTGCTCGGCGACCCGGGCGAAGTACTCGGTGCGGCGCCGCTGCAGGCAGCCCTTGCGGGTACGCGGCCCGCCGGCGGCCACCGTGAGCAGCTCCGGCGCGAGTGAGCTGTTCAGCCCCTCCCGGAGCAGGCGAAGCGCCTCGGTGCGCAGCTGGGAGATCCGCGACTCGGTCACGCCGAGCTCCGCGGCCACGTCGCTGAGCGGCTGTTCCTGCAGGAACGACTGGGTGACGACCATCCGCAGCCGCTCGGGCAGCGCCTGGATCGCCTGGTGCAGGTAGCCGAGGCGTTCCCGCTTGAGCAGCAGGTCCTCGGGGCCCTCGGAGAGCTCCGGCACCATCTCCTCGGCCGCGCCGGTGGGGAATCCCTGCAGGCTGAGCAGGGCGGCCTTCTGCACGTCGTCCTCGACGGCGGCGAGCTCCGCGATGCCGATGCCGAGCATCTCGGCGACCTCGGCGTCGGTCGGTGTGCGTCCCAGCGCCGCGGTGAGCTCCTGCCGGGCCGTCGACGAGCGCCGGGCCCGGGCCCGGACCGAGCGGCTCGCCCAGTCCTGTCCGCGCAGTTCGTCCAGCAGCGCGCCGCGGATCCGCACGGCAGCGAAGCGGTGGAACGGTATTCCGCGGCTCACATCGAAGGACCGGGCGGCGCCCAGGAGCGCGGCGAATCCGGCGGACGACAGGTCGTCGGCGTGAACGTGGCCGGGCACGCGGTTGAGCAACTCCCGGACCAGATGGCCCACCATCGGCATGTTTTCTCGGACCAGGTCCTCGAGGTCGCGCGCGGACGGCGCGTCGTGGGTGATGCCGACTGGGGCGGGGAGCTCGATCGTGACAGTCACGTGTTCCTCCTCGCTGGTACAAACCGGCAGGTAAACCGGCTGATGAGGAGAACACTTACGGCCGAAGGGTGCAGTGGTGGCCGAACTCGGTTGCTTTTAGGGTGCTTTTGACGAAAAAGCCTCAGCTATCGCGCGGCGGCCCCGCCCGCGCGGCTCAGCTGGCGTAGTGCGGGCGTCGCGGCGCGGTCATCACGCTGCGCAACTCCTGGCGCACCCAGCCCATGCGGCGCACGGCCATGTCCGGGTGGTCACCGAACTCCTCCGCCACCCCGGCGGCGCACCCGTCACTCCCGTGCCGCAGCAACATGGCGGTCACGGCGTCCTCGACGGTCTTGCCGCTGGGGCTCTCGGACGGCTGCAGGTCGGAGACGAACAGCGCCTCCGCAGCCAGTTCCAGAACGGTGTTTATCATGTCGAACTCCCCGGTGTACGACGACTTGCTCGAGTTGCAGGCAGTGCTCGTGGAGGCGCGGACCGGAACCGCTCAGCTCGCAGGCCGGTATCAGTCATCTTCCACGTGGGCGTCAGACCGAGCCGCAGGCACGCCGAGAGATCCGTTCCGATTTCGGCTCGGGATTTCTGGTCGCGGTTCACCCGGCGGGGGTGTCCGGGGCTCGGACATCGAGAGCGATGCGCCCGAACCGGGATCGCCGGTGCCTGCCGGACGCAATTCGACTCTAACGCGCAGCTCGGGCAGTCGACCGGTACTCCGGTCGACTGCCCGAGGATGGCGCTGGCCCGCTCAGCTCAGCCGGGGTCGGACGGCGGCTAGTTGTCGTCCGGGTCCGGCGGGTCGACCTGCATCGGCGGCGGCGACAGGGTCGGGGTCGGCTCGGTGGTCGGCGGCGTCGTGGGCGGGGTTGTCCCCTCCGGCGGGCCCGGCACCACACCACCGTCGTTGCCGGTCGGCAAATTGATCGCCGTCTGCGTGGCGGTGGCGGTGGCGGTAGCGGTGGCGGTGCCGGGAGCCGGCGCGGTCGTCACCGTCCCGGTCGTGCCGACCGGAACCGGGACCGCGACACCGCTCGGGTTGATGGAGATGCCGGGTATCGGCGACTCCTTGGTCGGCACCGGGCCGAGCCGGACCGTGCCGTTGGTCAGGTGCTCCACCGGCTGCGAGGGCGCGCCGGGCGCCGGCGACACGAACGTCTGGCAGGTCTCACCGCCGAGCTGGAACACCATCGGCGCGGCGTTGCTGGCCTTGTAGCGGCCGGTGAACTGCAGCGTCTCGGTCTGCTGCGGGCTGAGCACCTTCTTGGATTCGACGGTGACCCCGCGGCCCTGCTGGTCGAGTTTGAGCGCACCGTTGCCCGACACGACCTGGTCGCCCGGCATGACGAACCAGAGCTTCCAGTCCTTGATCGCCGTGGTGTCCCGGTTGGCGATCGTGACGGCGGCCTTGAACCTGTTGTTGGAGTCCGACCAGACGGCGTAGCTGACCACGCACTTGCTGGAAGCGGCGATGGTGGTCGGCAGCACGCCGGCCGCGCCGTCGCCCGGCTTGTCGCTGTTCGCGAAGGCCGCGCTCAGGGCGACCAGGGTGAGCGCGGCGACCGCGCCGCCCACGAAGAAGAGCCGGCGCCGCTGCGTCGTGCCCGGCCCGCGACCCGGCCCCGGGGCGCCGGGGCCGGTCTGGCTCGGCGGGCCGCCCGGACGGTTCGGTGGCTTGCCCGCGTCGTCGGCGCGCGACGGCGGCCGGCTCGACACGTCGGCGTCGAAGGCCGGGCGCAGCGCCCGGTCCGGGGAGTCGGCGGGGCCGGGCGGCACCGGGGCCGCGGCGTGCGCGGCCGGGGAACCGGTCATCGGGGGGGCCGGCGGCACCGCGCCGAAGCGGCTGTTGCGCGGGCCGCCGCGCTGTTGCGCGGGCCCGAACGCGGCCTCGACCTCGGCGACCGAGACCGGCGGCACCGGGGCGCTCGACGGGGCCGGCGACACCGGCGCGTCGGTGCCCGAGGCCACCGCGGGGACCGCCGCGACACCGCGGCCGGGAACGGACGCCGGCACCGGCGCCTGGCCCGCCGGCCGGAGCCGGCCGAAGCCGTCGGTCTGGTTGTGCGCGGAGGGCAGGATCGTGGTGTCCTCGCCGATCTCGGCCCAGTCCGGCACGAACGCGCGGGACGCCGGAACACCGGCGGACACCGTGCCGAGCACGTGCGCGAGCTCGGCGCTCGACGGGCGGTCCGAGGGCCGCTTCTCCAGGCAGCGGGCGATGAGCGCGGAGACCGCGTTCGGCAGGCCCTCGACCGCCGGCAGCGGCTCGGGCTCGGTGTACTGATGCGCGCGCAGCAGGGCCGTCGTGGTGCCGACGTCCCACGGCAACTGGCCGATCAGCGTGCGGTAGATCAGCAGGCCGACGGCGTAGACGTCGGTGGCCGGGCTGACCTGGCCACCCTCGAGCCGCTCGGGCGCGAGGTAGGCCGGGGTGCCGAGCAGGCTGCCGTCGGGGTCGATGTCGTTCTCGCCGATGAGGGCCGAGATGCCGAAGTCGACGACCTTGGCGCCGCCCGCGGTGAGCATGACGTTGGCCGGGGTGACGTCGCGGTGCACGATGCCCCGCGAGTGGGCGGCGGCGAGCGCCGCCGAGACCTCGGAACAGATCCGGACCGCGGCCGGCCACGGCAGCCGGCGTACGCGAGCGAGAACGGCGGCGAGGGACTCGCCGTCGACAAGCTCCATGACCACGTAGGGAACCGGCTCACCGTCGACGGTGACCGCCTCGCCGTAGTCATAGACGTTCGTGATGTGTGGATGGCTCAGGCGCGCGGCGGCCTGGGCCTCCGCGCGAAGCCGGCGCCGGAACGAGGGGTCGGTGCTCGTCGAGGGCGGCAGGACCTTCACCGCGACCTGACGACCGAGGACCTCGTCGAACCCTCGCCACACCACTGACATCCCGCCGGCACCGAGCCGCTCGACCAGTCGATATCGACCGGCCAGCAGACTCGAACCGGGCAGGTCCGTCGTGCTCATGTGCCCCCACATGCGCGATCGGAAGAAAACATCAGCACAGCACCGCCATGCGTCCTGATGCCGGGGCGGTGCTCGACCCGCCGTAGGACCGAGCATTCCCCATCGACGGCGAGGATGTTAGCCCACGACCGGTCACTGTCTCGACTCATTGCCGACACTGATGACCTGCGGTTCGTTACCGTCTGTTTCGCACCATGCGCCGCGGGTGCACACCTTTCGGAGTGGGCAAAAGGCCTGGTCAGCGGCGTATAAATGATCATGCAAATCGGACCTGACGGGGTTTGCCCGCTTGGTCGGAACTTGCGGGTATCCCTCGAATGTGGCGCATCCACAACGGATTCTGCACGTGCAGTTGCGCTTGCATCACGGAAAGATACAGTGAGTGAATTGTGAGTCACTCTCATCTATACCCTGGGTGATGCTTGTCGCAGTGCAATGACCAGGGCAACCCCGCCCGATCGGGTGATTTCCCTACGACGATCATGCTTTGTTGGCGCTACAAGCCAATAATTCCGGCAATTCACCCGACAGGGTCAACCCGGCGCCGCCGCCGTCCTATTCCGCGGGACGCGAGCGCGCGCCATTCGCAAAACCCGCGGCGGCGGGGCGGATGCCGAGGTCGAGCGACGCCCGGGCGGTCAGCCGCGCCACGTGCACCGTGGCCGCGTCCGCCGGCACCGCGCCCAGCTCCTCCAGGTGCTCCAGGATCGCGGCGAGCTTTTCGTACAGCACGAGGACCACGTCGCCGGGCGCCGCCAGCCGCAGCGCCGCCTCCACCGCCGCGCGGTGCCCGTGCGCCCGGACCGCCCGCAACTGCGGCCGGCGGGCGCGCATCTCCCGTTCGACCAGTGCCGGGACCTCCCCCGGCGTGCGCCCCCGGAGATCCTCGTCCTCGTAGAGCACCACCCGGGTGACGCCGTCGGCCAGCACCTGCGCAGAGGCCGTCAGCAGGTCGTCGCGCCGGTCGCCCGGCAGCGTCACCGCCGCCAGGCACCGATTCGGACCGAAGAGCCGGTGCAGGGTACGCAGCACCGCCGCGATCGCCGCCGGATTGTGTGCGTAGTCGATGAACAGCGTCACCTCGCCCAGGCGCAGCACCGTACCCCGGCCCGGGTTGTCCACCCGCGGCTCGAAGCTCGCGAGCCGCTCGGCCACCAGCTCGTGCGAGGCGCCCAGCGCCCGCGCCGCGGCCGCGGCGGCCAGCGCGTTGACCGCCGCGTACGGCGCCGCCCCGTCGAACGAGCCGGGCACGTCGCCGACCCGAAGCAGCGGCATCCGCCGGGCGCCCGTCGCCTGGACGAGCCAGCCGTCCTGCAGCACGTACGCCGTTCCGCCGCGGCTCAGGTGCGCGGCCAGCACCGGCTGCCCCGGGTCCGTGCCGAACCAGACGATGCGCTTGCGGTCCGCGCGCACCCGGGCCCGCTCGGCCAGGCTGCGCACCCACGGGTCGTCCGCGTTGAGCACCAGGGTGCCGCCGTCGCGGACCCGCTCCGCGACAAGCGCCTTGACGTGCGCCAGCGCCTCGATCGAGTCGAGCCCGTCCTGCCCGAGGTGATCGGCGGTGATGTTGGTGATCACGCCGACGTCGGTCCAGTCATAGCCCAGCCCGCGCCGCAGCGCGCCGCCGCGCGCGGTCTCCAGCACGGCGGCCTGCACCCCCGGATCGCCGAGCACCAGCTGCGCCGAGCGCGGGCCGGTGGCGTCGCCCAGCCGCACCGTGCGCCCGTCGATGCTGACGCCCTCGGTGGTGGTCAGCCCGACCCGCAACCCCGAGCCCGCCAGCAGGTACGCCGTCAGCCGCGCCACCGTCGTCTTGCCGTTCGTGCCGGTGACGGCGACCGTCGGGATCCGCCCGTCGGAGCCGCCCGGGAACATCGCCCGCACGATCGCGTCGCCGACGTCGCGGGCGCGCCCCCGGATCGGCGCCAGGTGCATGCGCAGCCCCGGCGCGGCGTTCACCTCGATGACTCCGCCGGTGATCCGTGCCGGGTCCCCCGGCCGCAGCGGCGCCGCGATGTCCGCCAGCCGCAGGTCGATGCCCGCGATGTCGAGGCCGACCAGGGCGGCGACGCGCAGGCAGAGCCCGGCGACGTCCGGGTGGACCCGGTCGGTCACGTCGCT
Organism: Actinoplanes sp. NPDC026623; assembly: GCF_040638275.1. NCBI lineage: Bacteria > Bacillati > Actinomycetota > Actinomycetes > Micromonosporales > Micromonosporaceae > Actinoplanes > Actinoplanes sp. NPDC026623. The sequence continues at coordinate 6,059 of NZ_JBEZXZ010000027.1, forward strand.
GCCGGTGCCGCCGGTGGACAGGTTGGCGTTGTCGCGCAGCCACACCTGCCGGCCGGCCGCGGGCACGGTCTCCGGCGTGCAGCCCTGCCGGTCGAGCGCGGCCAGCGCGTGGTCGTCCAGGGCGATCCGGGTCAGCACCCGGGCGTGGCCCTCGCCGCGGCGCGGGTCGGCGTTGGTGCCGGCCACCAGCTCGGCGACCGTGCTCGCGCCGTCGCCGACGACGTGCGCCGCGAGGCGTTCCGCGGCGGCGACGACCTCGCCCGCCACGATCAGGACCCGGTAGTCGCGGCCGGCCAGCTGGCGCTCCACCACCACCTCGCCGCCGGCCGCCGCGAACGCGTTCTCGACGTCGGCGGGCGTACGCAGGTTGAGCGCCACGTGCTTGCCCTGCCGGCCCTGCCGGGGCTTGACGACCACCGGCGCGCCCAGCGCCGTCAGCAGGGCGACCGCCTCCTGCGCGGTGCGGGCCACGCCGCCGGCGGCGACCGGCACGCCGGCGTCCTCCAGCAGCCGGCGGGTCACCTGCTTGTCCGCGGCGATGTCGACGCCGATGCCGCTGGTCCGGTCGGTCATCGCCGCCCAGGCGAGGCGGCGCCGGCTGCCCCAGCCGAGCCGCAGCAGGCTCAGGTCGGGGTAGCGCTCGACCGGGATGCCGCGGCGGCGGGCCGCGACGATGATGGACCGGGTGCTCGGGCCGGTGGCCTCGCGCTCCGCCAGCCGGGTCAGCACGGCGAGGCGCTCCGCCAGGGCGGTGCCCGGCAGGCAGTCGCCGCCCGCGACCGCGGTGACAAGTTCGGCCGCGGTCTCCAGCAGCTCCGCCGCCAGCGTCGACTCGGGTGACTCGTCCTCGGGGCACTCCACGATCAGGTCGTAGAGGCCGGGCTCGCCGGCCGAGATGGTGCGGCCGAAGCTGACGTCGCGCCCGATCCGCTGCGACAGCTCGATGCTGACGTGCTCGGTCACGTGCCCGAAGTAGGTGCCGCCGCGCATCCGGCTGACGAAGCCGCCCGGCGCGCCCGCCGCGCAGTGGTGCTCGGCGAGGCCGGGCAGCGCGCGCAGCAGCCGTTCGGTGAAGCCCTGCACGTCGCTGGTCTCGCGCCCGGCCAGCTCCTCGAGGCTCAGCCGGGCCACCACGGCGGGCCGGGACACGTGGACGTTGGGTCCGCGCAGCCGGCGGATGCTCAGGATCTTCATGCGGCGAGTTCCCGTTCCCCGGCGGCACCGTCGACGATCGACGGACGGCGACCGGTCAGTTCGAACCTGCACCCGGCGGGCAGCACGTGCACGCGCGCGCCGGTGAGCGCGATCGGCCCGTCGAAGGGCGCCCGGATGTCGCCGGCCGCGCCCGCGTCGACCACGATGACCGCGCCGGTGCCCAGCACCTCGAAGCAGTCGCCGTCGGTCAGGATCGCGGTGTCCTCGTCGATGCCGAGGCCGAGCTCGTGCGGGTACAGCGCGACGGCGCTGAGCAGGCGGTTGAGCCGGCCGCGCTCGGCGAAGTGCATGTCGATGAGCACGCCGGGCAGGAATTCGAGGCCGGGCCCGGTCCGCACGCTGGTGCGGGCGACGCCCGGCCCGTCGCCACCGATGATCATCGTGCCGGACATCATCGCGGCGCCGGCGCTGGTGCCGCCGAGGACCACCGTCCCGGCCTGCACCAGGGTCTGCAACGCGGAATCGGTACGGGTACCGCCGAGCACCGTGGTGATCCGCAACTGGTCGCCGCCGGTGAAGAAGACGCCGCTGGCGGTGGCGAGCGCCTCGATCACCGCCGGCTCGTTGGCCTGTGCGCGGGTCTCCAGCCGCAGCGCCCGCACCCGGCCCGCGCCGAGGCGGGAGAACAGGGCGGCGTACTCGGCCTCGAGCACGGCCGGCTCGGCGCTGGCGGTGGCGATGACGACGAGCTCGGCGGCGGATCCGCCCGCCAGGTCGACGAAGCGGCGCAGGATCTCGGTGCCGCCGGGGCCGTACCGCTCGGCGCCGCCGATGATCAGCAGCCGGGAGCGGCGGGGTCGATCGACGAGCGCCACGCCGCACCTCCTCCGTAAACCCCGATTGCTTACGAGGCTAAACGGAAAAAAGTCGAAACATCCGGCTAATCCAGGAGTCGGCGGGCGCCCGGGCCGGGGCGCGGCACGACCTGGCGGTAGTCGGCGACCCGGTGCCCCTCCGCGCAGCGCAGCTCGACGTGGATCTCCGCGCCGCAGTCCCGGTGCGCCATCTCCAGCGGCGGCCCCTCGGGCTCGGCCAGGTGCCGATCGCCCCACTCCTTCACCGCGGTCAGCACCGGGTAGAGATCGAGACCCTTGGCGGTCAGCCGGTACTCGTGGCGGAGCCGGGCGCCCGGCTCCCGGTACGGCTCGCGGCGCAGCAGCCCGTGATCGACGAGCGAGGCGAGCCGGTTGGTCAGCACCTGGCGCGGGATGCCGGTGCGCTCGCGCAGGTCGGCGAAGCGCCGCACCCCGTTGAAGATCTCGCGCAGGACCACCACGGTCCACTTCTCGCCGAGCACCTCCATCGCCCTGGCGATAGTGCAGGTCTCCATGGACCAGTCCAGGGCCGGCGGACGCGAGATCGTGGGATTCATGACACCGAGGCTAGGTCTGTTTGACAGACACAGCAAGCCGTGCAACTCTGCGTCCATGACGCAGACCCAGGATGAGACCCGCACCCGCACCTACTCCTGGGCAAGCCCGGCCGAGCACGCCGACCTGCTGGCCACCACCGGCGGGCTGGAGCTGCTGCGGCGCATGGCCGCCGGGGAGCTGCCGCCCCCGCCGGTCATGAGCCTCATCGACCTGACCGGCATGGAGGTCGAGGAGGGCAGCGTCACCTTCCGCCTGCTGCCGCGGGAGTTCCACTACAACCCGCTCGGCACGATGCACGGCGGGGTGATCTCCACCCTGCTCGACAGCGCCGCCGCGTGCTCGCTGCACTCGACGCTGCCGGCCGGCGTCGGCTACACGTCGCTCGACCTCAACGTGAAGTTCCTGCGCCCGGTCACCCTCGACTCCGGCCAGCTGGCCTGCACGGGCAGCGTGCTGCAGCGCGGCCGGCGCACCGCGCTCACCGAGGCGCGGCTGACCGATGCCGCCGGCCGCCTCGTCGCGCACGCCACGTCGAGCTGCATGATCTTCGAGGCGCCCCCGGCCTGACCCGCGGGCCGGCTCAGCGGGGGCGCACGATCCCGGACGTCGTCCTCCTGATGTCCGGGAAGACCGCGCGGGTGTTCGCCAGGCCGCAGCGCTTGTGCAGGATCTCGGCGATGACCGCCCGGTAGTCCGTGGTGACCGCGAGATCGCCGTCGACGAGGTGGCGCTCGCTCAGCCCCGGCCAGCGACCGTGCACCTTGCCGCCGACCACGCCGCCGCCGAGCAGCATCATCGCGTTGCCGTAGCCGTGGTCGAGGCCGCCGGAGCCGTTCTGGTGCACCCGCCGGCCGAACTCGCTGACCGTCACCAGGGTGACCCGCTTCATCCCGGCGGTGCCGAGGTCGCGGGCGAACGCGGCGAGGGCCTCGGCGAGCTTGGCCAGCTTGTCGTGCATCCTCTTGCCGGACTCGGCGATGCCGAGGTTCTCGTGCATGTCCCAGTCGCCGGAGTCGACGCAGGCGGACATCAGCCCGGCCTTCCCCTTGATCAGGCGGGCGACGTCGCGCAGCGCCCGGCCGAGGGTGTCGTCCGGGTACACCGCGCCGTTTGCCGGGTGATAGGCCGTGGCCGCCAGCGCCCTGGTCGTCGCCAGCGAGCCCGTGACCTGCCGGGCCGGACCGCTCAGCGCGGCGGGCGCGCCCTCGTAGAGCTTGGCCAGGGTGGCCGCCATCGGCTGGCCCGCCTGGTCGCCGAACATCGCGAACTCGTCGATCGACTTCATGCCGAGGGCGGGCACCGGACCGGCCATCACCCGGGCGGGCATCATGCCGCCGACGGAGACGCCCTGCATGGGGTCCGTCGCGCCGAGGCCGCCCAGCATCCGGTCGAGCCATCCGGTACGCAGCGACGTGCCGGGCGCGGCCTGCTCGAGCTGCTCCATCGCGGCGAAGTGCGAGCGGTTGGGCGCGCGCTGGCCGGCGGCCTGGATCGCGCCGAACGTGCCGGCCTTCCAGTACGGCAGCAGCGGGGCGAGCGCCGGATGCAGGCCGAACCGGGAGTCGCCGCCGATGAGCCGGGACTTCGGCACCGCGATGCCGGGGCGGGCGGCGTAGTAGGCCGGGTCGCCGGCGGGCACGATGGCGGACAGGCCGTCGAAGCCGCCGCGCAGCGACAGCACCACCAGCACGTCGCCCGAGTATCTGCCGGCGGCGAAGGCGAGCTGGGTGGAGAGCAGGTCACCGGTGAGACCGGCGAGGGCTCCGGCGGCACCCGCGGCCGCGGCCCGGCCCAGGACTCCGCGGCGCGACATCGTGGTGCGCTGGTCGTCCGCGCAGCCGTCACAGCTCAAATCGGGCATCGAGGTCACCTCGTTGCAAAGTAGGGTGAGTCTAACATCAGGGCCACCAGCTGGGAGAACTTCCAGCCGACCGCGGAGTCCGCGGCACCCAGCGCCGCGGTGGGCGCCTTGCCGAAGTACCCCGTCAGCGCCGCCGTGTGTGCGGCCGGCAGGGTCCGGCCGAACAGCCGCCGGGCGAGGGCGTCGACAAGCGCGCCGTAGGTGGCGGGCAGCTTGCCGACCAGCTCCCTCGCCAGGTTCTCCGGCCGCTGGAACTCCTTCGGCCGGTACCCCGCGACGATGTTCAGGTGCGCGTTCCACCGCGACAGCAGGCCGCCCGGGGAGGTCCAGGCCGCGGCGACGTCCGGGTAGCCGTTCGGCGGCGCCCAGGCCATCGGCGCCTGCCCCGAGGAATTGATCAGCCAGTAGAGCGATTCGATGCCCGTGGTGCCCGACGCGTCCGGGCCGTAGCCGACCGCGCGCACCGTCGCGACGAGGTCCTCGTACGGGGTGCGCACCTTCGCGCCGACGCTCCCGCGGAACTCGGCCGAGTTGAACAGGGCCCGCAGCACCGGGACGATCGCCGACCTGTTCGCCAGGTAGACCTTCGTCAGGCTGGTCACCAGCGAGGCGGGCGGGTTGTCCGAGACGAACCGGACGGCCAGCTTCGTGACGATGCGCTTCGCGGTGGCCGGGTGCATCGCCAGGTAGTCAAGCATCGCGAGCGCCGCCTTCTCGCCGCCGGCGGCGGTCGGGTTGGCGTTGCCGAAGCCGAGCACCCGCACCGGTCCGGTGGCGTGCGAGTTGAGGCTGTAGCGGTATTCGCCGGTGTCCCAGTCGACGGTCAGGCCGGTCAGCAGCCGGGCGGCGTTCTTGACGTCCGACTCCGTGTAGATCAGCCCGACGGTGTGCAGCTCGAGCAGCTCGCGGCCGTAGTTCTCGTTCGGCGCCGCCCGGGTGGAGAAGCGGTTGTCCAGGTACGTCAGCATCGCCGGGTGCCGGGCGCTGGCCTTGAGCATGTCGGCGAACCGGCCGAACGCGTGCGACCGGATCACCTTCCGGTCATAGTCGTGCCGGTTGTCCCAGACGTCCGCGGACGGGTTGGTGACGTTGAGGTGGTTCGACCAGAAGTCGACCATCATCTCGAAGAGCTGGCGCTCGCTCCAGATGGCCCGGCTGGTGGCGGCGAACCCCAGCTGCAGCATCGTGTCCCAGCCGTACCGCATGGTGCCCGCCTTGACCCGGGACCGGAGCTCGGAGATCGGGAGCTCGAGGTACGGGAAGCGGGTCATCAGCGAGTCGCAGGCGGCGTCGGGGATGCCGGCCGGGGCCAGCTGGCGCTCGAGCCAGGCCTTGGTGCCGAGCCGGCGGATCTCGGCGACCGACTCGGCGGTGGGCCCGTAGGTGGCGCGGCGGAGCAGGTGCAGCTCGGCGTCCGCCGCGACGTAGCCGGCGGGCCGGCGGGCGGCGGTGGCGGCCGATGCCGATGCCGGTACGGCCGCGACCAGACCGGTGGCGGCGACGGCGCCGACGGCGCCGCCGACCAGGCTGCGGCGGCCGATAGAGGTCTTCCTGGAATCCGTCACGTACCCAAGTTCGGCCGGATTCCTCCCCCGCCGCGCGCCGGGGCCGGATGACTACCCAGCCGCAACCGCCCAGGGTGCGGGCCGCGGGGCCGGGAGCCGGCCGGCCGGCCCGTCGACCGGCCAGGCGACAACGGCCCGCTCCGCCCGGCTGCCCATGCCGCGGTACTGCCAGCCGGCCGCCTTCCAGGCCGCGACGTCGAGGCAGTTGCGGCCGTCGATCACCCGCCGGGCGGCGACGAGGCGGCCGAGGTGCGCCGGGTCGGCGGTGCGGAACTCGGCCCACTCGGTCAGGACACACACCAGATCGGCGTCGCGTACGGCGTCGTCAAGGGTTTCCTCGAAGATCAGGTGTGGCTGGGCGCGGGCGGCGTTCGGCATGCCCTGCGGGTCGTGGACGTGCACCTGCGCGCCCGCGCTCGCGAGGGCACCCGCGATGGCGAGCGCGGGCGCGTCGCGTACGTCGTCGGACTGGGGCTTGAACGTCGCGCCGAGCACCGCGATGCGGGCGTCGTCGAAGTCCGGGCCCACCGGCCCCGATACGCAGCCCAGCAGCTCGGCGGCGAGCTGGACCACCCGGGCGCGGCGGCGCTGGTTGATCAGGTCCACCTCGTGCAGGAAGCGCAGCGCCTCGCCCGCGCCCAGCTCCTGGGCCCGGGCCTGGAAGGCCCGGATGTCCTTGGGCAGGCAGCCGCCGCCGAAGCCGACGCCGGCGTGCAGGAAACGGCTCCCGATCCGCGGGTCGTAGCCGATCGCCTTGGACAGCTGGGTGACGTCGCCCCCGGCGACCTCGCAGACCTCCGCCATCGCGTTGATGAACGAGATCTTGGTGGCCAGGAACGCGTTCGCCGCCACCTTGACCAGTTCCGCGGTCGCGAAGTCGGTCACCACGACCGGCACCTCGCGGTCCTCGGTGACCGCCAGGTCGAAGATGCCGCCGTGCGCGGCGTACAGCATGGCGCCGGCCCAGTCGCTGCGGACGCCGACGACGACCCGGCTGGGGCGCAGCACGTCCTGCACGGCGAAGCCCTCCTGCAGGAACTCGGGCGACCAGGCGACCTCGACGCCCAGGCCCGCGTCCGCGTGCTTCTCCACCAGGCGCTCCACCCATTCCGCCGTGCCGACCGGAACGGTGGACTTGCCGACGATCAGCGCCTTGCGGCTGAGCCGGGCCGCCAGCCCGGTGACCGCCGACTCCACGTGGGACAGATCGGCGCCCATCCCGCCGGCCCGCTGCGGGGTGCCGACGCAGATGAAGTGGATGTCGCCGAAGTCGGCCGTCTCCTGGTACGAGGTGGTGAAGCGCAGCCGGCCGGCGGCGAGATTGCGCTGCAGCATCTCGTCGAGGCCCGGCTCGAAGAAGGGCACCACGCCGCCGGCGAGCGCGGCGATCTTCGTCGCGTCGACGTCGAAGCCGAGGACCTCGTAGCCCAGCTCCGCGAAGCAGACGGCGTAGGTGGCGCCGAGATATCCGGTGCCGATGAAGGTCAGCCGCGGGCGCTGCTCGCCCGAGGGCGGCACCGGTGCGGCGATGCCCGGCAGGGATCCGCCCGGCGAATAGGGAATCGTCATGTCACCTCACGTCCTTGCGGTTCAGTACGAAGATGCGGACGTCCTCCAACGTCCGGAATTCGCTGAGGGTGTAGGCCGTCAGCAGGAAACCCTGGATGTAACCCGGCATGCCGTTCATCGGATCCAGGTGGGCGTCGGTCGGGGACACCAGCCAGATGCGGCGGGTCGCACCGACGCAGAGGCCCGGATCGGCGCACTCCTGCGCACCGAACGTGCCGTTCTGCTCGGAGGTGCGTTCGACCAGAACATCCCTCGGCAGCTTCCGGTTCCGGCCCTCGTAGTCGAAGGCCCGGCGGCCGTTGCGGGTCACACCGGAGTAGACGATGCCGTCGCCGGGTGCCGCCGCGGCCATGACGACGGCGGCGGCGCCCCGGAAGTCGGGCTCGCCGTACACCGGGCTGTGCCGGGCCGCGCGCTGGCCCGGCCCGCCGACCAGGAGCACCGCGGCGACGACCAGCAGCGCGCTGCTCGACACCGGAATCCGCGCCACGCTGCGGCCGGTGAACCGGGTCAGCGAGAAGCCGAGGGCGGCGGCGAGCAGCGCCCACGCCGGCACCGTGAAGAGCAGGTAGCGGTGCAGGAAGAGGTGCAGCAGCGGGAAGGTGACGTAGCAGATGACCGGCGGGAACAGCGCCCAGGACAGCAGCAGCACGACGGGCCCCCGCTGCCGGGACCAGAGCAGGATGGTGGCGAGTACCGCGGCGGCGAGCACCACGACGGCCACCTGCCAGGAGCCGAAGATCCGCTCGGGCAGGGTGACCACCGCCGTGGCGTCGGCCCTGATCCAGGAGATGACGCTCGACTGGTCCGAGCCCTTGGCTGCCAGCGGGAGCGCGACCGTCACCGCGAGGAAGGCACCGGCGGCCCAGCGCAGCAGCCGCAGATCGCCGCTGACCCGGAACGCCCGCCACATGAAGACGGCGTGTCCGAGCAGGACGCAGAGGGTCACGATGTGCACCAGACCGGCGAGGATGACCCCGCCGCCGTACCACAGCCAGCGCCGCCAGGACGGCCGGTCCATCGCCCGCAGCAGCAGCAGGGTGGCGAGCGTCGCGAAGCCGATCGCGAACGCGTACGGACGGGCCTCCTGGCCGTAGCGGGTGGCCGCGGGCAGCGCGGCCATGACCAGCCCCGCGGCCACGCCGGTGCCCGTGTCGAACAGCCGGCGGCCCAGCGCGGCGGTGAGCGCCGCGGTGGCGGCCATCGCCAGGGCCGACGGCATCCGCAGGCTGGCCTCGGAATCGCCGAACACGTCGATCCAGAGGTGCAGCACCACGTAGTAGGGCGCGACCACCGCGTCGACGTTGCTCAGCAGCCTGGCCAGGTCGCCGAAGCCCAGGGTCGAGGCGTACCAGGTGGCGTACTCGTCGTTCCACATGCTTCGCGCGCCGATGCCGGCCACCGACAGGGCCAGCGCGAGCAGCGCCGGAGGCAGGATCAGCAGCGCGGTGCCGGTCCTGGACCAGCGCCGCCCGGACGGTTCGGCCCGGCTGCCCGCACCCCGGCGCTGCGCGACGATGTGCGGGGCGGGCGGGGACAGAACTTGCGCGTCAGTCATCGATCTACCTCGTCAACTCGGGAAGTTCGGTGTCCAGCAGGCCGCCGAGACGCCTGGCGTAGGCCGAGGTCAGGTGGTTGTCGTCGCGGTAGACGACGGTGTTCCCGATGACCGCCGGGCACACCGAGGGCGTGCAGAACCAGGCGTTGGTGTCGACCACCCGGGCCCCGTGCACCTGCACCACCGCGCGGACGACGCGCTGCCGGGCGAGGGGCAGCGCCTTGAGCACGTCGAGGTCGCACCGCCTGATCGCCCGCCGATGCGCCGCCAGGCAGCGCGGCACGTCGAAGTTGGCGGCCGGGGCGTCCTGGACCACGACCGGCACGGCACCCGTGCGCCGGACCCGCTCGACCGTCGCGGCCCAGGCCGCGGCCCAATCCTGATCCGGTCCCGCGGTGTCGACGACGTCGAGCGGGCTGCCCTCCCGGTACCGGGCGGACATGATCACCATGGCCGGCCGCAACCGCTGGATCCGGGCCAGCGCCCGCAGCCGCCACTGGTCGCATTCGGTGTACGGCCCCGTGCCGTCGCCCCTGGATATGGTGCCGAGCGCCGGCCCGCAGTCGGCCTTGGTGAAGACGGCGATGCGCCATCCCCGCTTCCGGGCGACCACGTCGAGGGCGTCGTACCACTGCTGGGCGTGCGAGTCGCCGAACAGCACGACGAGTCGGCCGCTGGTCACGAGCCCGCGCCGCTCGCAGCCCCGGCCCATGTTGTAGGACACCAGCCGGCTGGCCCTCGGCGCCAGGCATCCGCCGTCGTGCGGGAGGCTGTGCGCCGCCCGCGCGAGCTTCGGCGTCAGGTCGCCCGGCAGCGTCGTCCGGCTGCTGCTGTCCCGGATGATCTGCTGCAGTTGGGCGAGGGTGAGGTCGCCGGAACCGAGCAACTCGGCCGCGGTGGGCGCGGCCCTGATCTCCCGGGGCGCCGGCACCGGCAGGTGCGGCGCGAGCAGCGCCAGGCCGACGGCGGCGACGCTGAGCAGGCCGCCGAAGGCGAGCGCCCGGCCCGGGTGCAACCGCACGCCGTGGTAGAGCCGGATCCGGTTCTCCACGGCCGCCACCGACATCGCCGCCGGCACCAGGGCCACGACCACCAGGGCGATCCTGGCCGGGCCCGGCAACGGACGCCCCAGCACGTACGGCGCCAGGACGAGCAGCGGCCAGTGCCACAGGTACCAGCTGAGGGAGACCCGGCCGATCTCCTGCAGCGGCTTGATCCGCAGCAGCCGGCGCGCGCCCCAGGCGGGCCGGGCGCAGCCGCCGGCGATCACCAGAATCGTGCCCAGCACCGGCAGGGCCGCGGCCGGCCCGGGCCGGACCTGCGTGAACGCGGAGACGCCGACCGCACCCAGCCCGAGCCAGGTCAGGGCGGCCGCCGGCCAGGAGCCGAGCCGGGCGAGGCGGTGCGCGGCCAGGGCGACGAGCGCGCCGAGCGCGAACTCCCAGGCCCGGGCCGGCAGGCCGTAGTACGCCCACGGATCGTGCGCGGCGCTCTGCCGCAGGCACAGCAGGAGCGAGGCGGCCGACAGGATGGTCAGCGCCGCGGCCATCGCGATCGTGCTGGGCCGGCCCCGCCGCGCCCAGGCCAGCGAGACGATGATCAAGAGCACCGGCCAGACCAGGTAGAACTGTCCGATCAGGCCCAGCGACCAGAAGTGCTGCAGCGCTGACGGCTCGGCCGCGCCGGCGGGCTGGGTCGCCAGCCGCACGTTCATGGTCGCGGTGGCGGCGGCGATCGAGTCCCAGGAGATCGTCCCGCGGGCCGCCGGCGGCAGCCAGTGCCAGGCCGCGGCGAGCGTGCCGAGCACGACCACGCTCGAGGCCGGCACCAGCCGCATGACCCGCCGGGCGTAGAACGTCCGCAGCGACAGCCGCCCGTGGCGCCTGAGCTCACGCAGCACGACGCCGGTGATGAGGAAGCCGGAGATCACGAAGAAGATGTCGATGCCGGCCTGGTCGTCGATGACGCCGAGGCCCGCGTTGCAGCCGGCCACCAGCAGGATCGCGACGGCTCGCAGCCCCGCGACGTCGCGGCGGAACGCCGGCGGGGCCGGCTCGGTGGCCGCCGGGGTGGCCGGCCCGGCCGCCTGCCCCGCTCTTGAATCGGTCCGGCCGATCGTGGCGTGCGTCATGACGCCGGGTGGGGCGCGTAGGCCGGGGTGCTGCGGGCCTCGGGTATCGGCCTCGCCGCCGGCGCCGGCCGGCGTTCCGGGGTCGCCCGGTTGCCCAGCAGCAGCGGGCAGACGAAGTACAGCATCGGGCCGGCGAACAGCACCGTCGCCCACAGCTGGGCCAGGCCGTAGTTCCGGATGGCCACGACGATGCCCACCCAGGTCAGGACCTGGGCGGTGATGAGCCAGGCCCGGAGGAGGCGGAGCACGCGGCGGGCGGTCGGGGTCCGCTTGGCGGCGCCGGTCGGCACCCAGGCGGCGGTGCGGCCGCGGACGAAGTCGTACAGGGCCAGCGCGTGGCAGAAGCCGATCAGCATCTGGACCCGGACGACGGCCGGCGACCACCGGTAGTCGGTGACCCGGGGCATCAGCGTCGACCACACGAAGATCGTGCCGATCAGCGGCAGGTAGTTGAGCGGCCGGATCTGATCGGGAAAGAACCACAGCATCAGCACGCCCGGCAACTGGCTCGCGAACGCCGCGACGGCCGTGGTGATGTAGTAGAGGAACCCGGTCCAGAAACACAGCTTCTGCTTGACGTTCAGCGCCGAGCGGTGGAATCCCGGATCGGCCAGCAGGCTCATGCTGCCGGTGCACCACCGGTACTGCTGGTTGGCGAAGCCGTCGAAGTTGTCCGGGCACACGCCCTTGGCCAGGTTCACCGGCACGTAGCGGGTGCGGTAGCCGGCCTTCGACAGGTTCACCCCGGTGTGCACGTCCTCGCTGTGGCCGATCTGGGCGAAGCCGCCGGCCTGCCGCAGCGCGCTGCGGCGGTAGACCGCGTTGGTACCGACGCAGATGGCCGCGTCCACGGCGTCGCGGGCCGGCTGGATCCAGCGGTAGAACATCTCCTGGGTCGCGGCGGCGGAGCGCTGCAGCCAATTGAAGTGGTCCTGCTGGACGTCGAAGAATTGCGGCGACTGCACGATGCCGACGGCCGGATCCTGGAAGTACGGCGCCAACTCGCGGACCATATCGGCGCGGGGCGCGAAATCGGCGTCGAAGACGTGAATCAGATCGCCGTCGGAGTGTTCGTATCCGTAGCGCAGGTTGCCGGCCTTCTTCAACTCGCCGCGATTCGGGCGGGTGAGATACCGGAAGTCGTAGCGGGAGGCCAGTTCGGCGACCGATTCCCGGGCGGCGTCGTCGAGGACGTAGACGGTGACCCGGCCGGGCCAGTCCAGTTGCGCGACATTCCTGAACGTATTTTCCAGGATGACGATCGGCTCGCCCGCGGACGGCAGGAATACGTCCACCGAGGGGTACTCCGCGGGCCGGTAGGCGGCGACCTCGGCATCGTGCTCGGCGCGGGAACTGCGGCGCCTGCGGGTGCTGGAGAGCAGACTGATGAATACGGCGACGACCTGCAGGGCGATCAGTTCGTAGAGCAGACTGGTCCACGCCGAGTTGGCGGCCAGCCGGGACATCCCGAACATGACGCCCGCGAAGGCGAACAGGAACACGCAGAAGATCCAGCGGCCCTGCCTGCCGTAGTAGAGATACTTTTCGGTATCGGTCGGCGGTAGCGGCACGTAATCCACCACTGTCCCCGAGGGGTCGGCGACTTGCGAATCTATCCCACGCCGAATCTGTGCGACTGCCACCGGTGAAGCCTTCCAAGTTGACGTATCCGGGCGATGCGCCCAGGGGATCAGGCGCCAGGCAATGCTGAGCCGGAAACTGCCGATCGGTCACCCGGAGTCGGGACGGGCGATCGGGCGCAGATTAGTAGCCGGCCCTATACAGGTTCAGCCGATCGGGTCACCGCAAACACGTTCCACGGGCCGCGGTGAGCGACCGGAAACCGCGGTGGCCGGGCGGAATTCCGAGAATCAACCGCATCGAGCGGACCGGTGGCATGGTTGCCGACGGCCAGCCTCCCGCCCCGGCCCGCCACACGCGGCGGCCCGGCATCTCAACGTCATAAAGCACGCATCTGACATTAAGCACCCAGCAGGGACTCTGAGTCGATAACAGGACAGAAAGCGCTCTTTGGCACCAATTTCGACGGAATGCCAGACATTTTGCCCGGCGGGCGGGCATAGAACAGTGGACGGCCCGCGAGACGCGGGCCGTCCATTGACGACGGTCAGACCGGGTGCCCGGTCACGGCCGGGAGGCGATCAGGCCTTGGAGATCAGCGGGCGCAGGTCCTCGGCCGGCGGCTGCCAGGTGGCGGCGTCAGCCTCCACCTGCTCGCCCGAGCGGATGTCCTTGATCGTGTCCGCCGCGCCGTCCACGCCCGGGAACCAGACGTACGGGATGCCGCGACGCTCCGCGAAGCGGATCTGCTTGCCGAACTTCGCCGCCGACGGCGCCACCTCGGTGCTGATGCCGCGGCCGCGCAGCGCCCGCGCGATCCGGTCACAGACACCGCGCTGCTCCTCGGCCGGCAACGCCACCACCACGCAGGTCGGCACGCTGCGCGAGGCATCGAGGGCGTTCCTGCCGAAGAGCAGGCCGAGCATCCGGGTCACCCCGATCGAGATGCCCACGCCCGGGAAGCGCTCGTTGCCCGACGTCGCCAGATTTTCGTAGCGGCCACCGGAGCAGATCGAGCCGAACCGCTCGTACCCCTGCAGCTGCGTCTCGTAGACCGTGCCGGTGTAGTAGTCGAGCCCGCGGGCGATCTTCAGCTCCGCCCGGACCAGCCCCGGCGCGTGCTCGCTCGCCGCCTCGACGACGCCGGCCAGCTCCTCGAGGCCCTCGTCCAGCAGCGGGTTGTCGACGCCGAGGGCGCGTACCGCGTCCACGAAGGACGCGTCGGCGGTGGAGATCGACGCCAGCCGCAGGCAGGCCGCCGCCTGCGCGTCCGTCGCCCCCGCGGTCTCCACCAGCAGAGCCGCAACCTTCTCCGGGCCGATCTTGTCGAGCCGGTCGATCGTCCGCAGCACCTGGTCGGGATCCTCCAGGCCCAGGCCGCGGTAGAAGCCCTCGCAGACCTTGCGGTTGTTGACCTGGATCGTCACCGGCGGGATGGGCAGCGACGCGAAGGCGTCCCCGATCACCAGCGGCATCTCGGTGTCGTAGTGGAACGGCAGGTTGTCGCGGTCGACGACGTCGATGTCGGCCTGCACGAACTCGCGGTAGCGGCCCTCCTGCGGCCGCTCGCCGCGCCAGACCTTCTGGATCTGGTAGCGCCGGAACGGGAACTGCAACCGGCCCGAGTTCTCCAGCACGAAGCGGGCGAACGGCACGGTCAGGTCGAAGTGCAGGCCGAGCGAGTCGTCGCTCCGCGTCGCCGCCGGGTCCTCCTGCAGGCGGCGCAGGACGTAGACCTCCTTGGAGGTCTCACCCTTGCGCAGCAACTGGTCCAGCGGCTCGACGGCCCGGGTCTCCAGCGGCGCGAAGCCGTAGAGCTCGAAGGTCGCGCGGATCCGCTCGACGACGTTCTGCTCGATCATCCGCTGGGCGGGCAGCCACTCCGGGAAGCCGGAGATGGGCGTGGGCTTGCTCATGGTGCTCGTTCTCCTCGCGGGGAAAGTCTCAGAGGCCCCGGCCGGGCGCGGCGGTCAGTTCCCGCAGGTACGGGTTCCCCCGGCGCTCGCGGCCGATGGTCGTTTCGGGTCCGTGGCCGGGCAGGACGACGGTGTCGTCGGCCAGCGGCAGGATCTTGTCCCGCAGGCTGGCCATCATCGTGTCGGTGCTGCCGCCCGGCAGGTCGGTACGCCCGATGGAGCCGGCGAAGAGCACGTCACCGGAGAGGCAGATCTGCTCCGCCTCCCACGGCGAGCCCTCGCCGGGCAACCGGAAGAGCACCGACCCGCCGGTATGGCCGGGCGCGTGGTCGACGATGATCTCCAGCCCCGCGAGGGTCAGCGTGGCACCGTCGGTCAGCTCGGCGACGTCCTCGGGCTCGGTGTAGGGCAGCCGACCGCCGAACAGCGAGCTCAGGTCCATGCTCAGCCCCTTGGACGGGTCGGCGAGCATCTCCCGGTCCGCCGGGTGCACGTACGCGGTGATCCCGCGGGCGCCGCAGACGGGCGCGACCGAGAACGTGTGGTCGAGGTGGCCGTGCGTCAGCAGGACCGCGGCCGGGTGCAGCCGGTACTCGGCCAGCACCTCGTCGAGGCGGTCGAGCACGCCGATGCCCGGGTCGACGACCAGACACTGCTCGCCGGGGCCCGCGGCCACCACGTAGCAGTTGGTGCCGAAGGCCTCGGCCGGAAAGCCGGTGACGAGCACTCCGCACCCCTCTCTAGCGGTCCATCTTCACCCGCAAGCCTAGTGGGACGCACCGTACACACCGTGACGGAACCTCGCACACCACTTTCCCAGCGGCTACCCGTACACTCTTGCGGGCGTGTGGCGTGGCGCACTGGACAAGAGTTTAAGGAAGGGGAGCACTCGGTGGCTTCCAGCAAGGACAGGGCGCGGAAACTGGCGCGGGAGAAGCTCGACCGGCAGCTGGCGCGCCGAGCGGGCAAGCAGCGTCGACGCCGGCAGATCCAGGCCGGGCTCGGCGCTGCCCTGGCGCTCGTCCTGATCGTGGGTGGCGTGGCGTGGCTGGGTGGCGCGTTCGACGACGACGAGCCCGTCGACACGACCGCCTCCGATCAGTGCGCGTGGACCCCGCAGAACACCGAGTCGAACCCCGAACTCAAGGACGTGGGCGAGCCGCCGACGACGGGTCTGCCGACCGCCGGCACCCGGCCGATGACGATCACCACCGACAAGGGTGCTCCGATCGTGGTCAGCCTGGACCTGGCGAGTTCGACGTGCAGCGCCGCCAGCCTGACCTACCTGGCGTCCAAGATGTTCTACGACAACACGACCTGCCACGAGATCACGGCCGAGGGCGCGATCCGCTGCGGCGACCCCAGCGGCACGGGTCAGGGCGGCCCGTCCTACACCGTCTACAACGAGAACGTGCCGGTGGCGCCCCCGGCGCCCGCGCCGAGCGCCTCGTCCAGCCCGGCGGCGCCGCCGGCCGCGCCGCTCTACCCCAGGGGCACCGTGGCGCTGATCGGCAATCCGCCCGGCGCCAACGGCAGCCAGTTCCTGATCTTCTTCAAGGACTTCACCCCGAAGGCGGAACCGCAGTACCCGATCGTCGGAACGGTCACCGGGGGCATGGCGACCGTCACCGAGTTGAGCAAGGTCGCCACCGTGGCGAACAGCGCGGGCGACAAGGTCACACCGAAGGACAAGATCACCGTCAAGAGCATCACCGTCGGCGAGCCCAGTGCCGGGCCCGCCGATGTCCCCTCGGCCGACCCCTCGGCCTCGCGCCAGTCCTGAGTTCCGATCAGACCCGTACCGACATCCCCTCACCGCACCGAGGCATACAGGAGGAACACCGTGTCGTCGATCAAGGACCGGCAGCGCGCGGCGGCGCGGGCCCGGCTGGAGAAGGAGATGGCCGAGCGCGCCAGTGCCGCGCGCAAGCGCCGGCAGCGTCAGGCCATTATCGGCTCGGCTCTCGCGATTGTCGTGATCGCGGGCGCCGCGGTGTGGATCGTCGCCGCGCTCGGCAACGACGATGACAAGAAGTCGGCCGACGCCGCGTCCGCGCCGCCGGCCGGCACCGTGGCGTGCACCTGGATCCCGGAGGACGGCAGCACCGGGGCCAAGGTCAAGGACGTCGGCACTCCCCCGCCGAACGTCCCGAACGTCGGCAAGGCCACGATGACCATGGACACCAACCTCGGCGCGATCACCGCCGATGTCGACCAGGCCAAGGCGCCCTGCACCGCGGGGGCCTTCACCTACCTGGCGAGCAAGCAGTTCTGGGACAACACCAAGTGCCACCGGCTCACCACCGAGGGCATCAAGGTGCTGCAGTGCGGCGACCCGACCGCGACCGGCAAGGGCTGGCGCGAGAGCGACGGCTCCGGCGGGCCCAGCTTCCGCTACGCGGAGGAGAACCTCCCGGTCAACGCCAAGCCGGCGTACCCCAAGGGCACCATCGCGATGGCCAAGACCTCGGCGCCCAGCAGCACGGGCAGCCAGTTCTTCATCGTCTACGAGGACACCGACCTGCCGCCGGATTACACCGTCCTCGGCACCATCAGCAAGGGCATGGACATCGTCGAGAGCGTGGCCAAGGCGGGCACCGACAACGCCAACGGCAAGGGTGACGGTCACCCCAAGAAGGAGATCACCATCAAGACGCTGACGATGGCCGCGGCCTGATCAGAGCGGTTTGAGAGGGCGGGCCGGTGACGGCCCGCCCTTTTTCACGCCCCTGAGGTGACGCGGTAGGCGTCGAAGACGCCGTCCACCTTGCGCACCGCGGCGACCAGGTGACCGAGGTGCTTCGGGTCGGCCATCTCGAAGGTGAAGCGGCTGACCGCCACCCGGTCGCGGGTGGTGGTGACCGTCGCGGAGAGGATGTTGACCCGCTCCTCGGAGAGCACCCGGGTCACGTCGGCGAGCAGCTTGTGCCGGTCGAGCGCCTCCACCTGGATGGCCACCAGGAACGTCGAGGCGGAGGTCGGCTTCCAGCTGACCTCGACCACCCGCTCGCTCTGCTCCCGCAGGTCCTCCGCGTTGGCGCAGTCCTCCCGGTGCACGCTGACGCCGCCGGAGCGGGTCACGAAGCCGAAGACGACGTCGCCCGGCACCGGGGTGCAGCAGCGGGCCAGCTTGACCCAGACGTCGCTGACGTCCTTGACCACCACGCCCGGGTCCTGCGCGGTGCTGCGGTTGCGCGGCGGCCGGGTCGCGACGGCGGTCTCGGCGATGTCCTCGACCGCGCCCTCCTCGCCGCCGAAGCCGGCGACGAGCTTCTGCACGACCGACTGGGCCGACACCGCGCTCTCGCCGACCGCCGCGTAGAGCGAGGCGACGTCGGCCAGGTGCAGGTCGCGGGCGATGGTCGTCAGGTTGTCGCTCGTCAGCATGCGCTGCAGGGGCAGGCCCTGCTTGCGCATCGCCTTGACGATCGCCTCCTTGCCGTCCTCGATCGCTTCCTCGCGGCGTTCCTTGTTGAAGTACTGCCGGATCTTGGTGCGGGCCCGCGGGCTCTTGACGAAGCCCAGCCAGTCCTGGGTCGGGCCGGCCGTCGCGGACTTCGACGTGAAGATCTCGATGACGTCGCCGTTGGACAGCGTCGACTCGAGCGGCACCAGCTTGCCGTTGACCCGGGCGCCGATGGTCTTGTGGCCGACCTCGGTATGCACCGCGTAGGCGAAGTCAACAGGCGTCGAGCCGGTCGGCAGCGGGATGACGTCGCCCTTGGGGGTGAAGACGTACACCTCCTGGCTGGACAGGTCGAAGCGCAGCGCGTCCAGGAACTCGCTCGGGTCGCTCGCCTCGCGCTGCCAGTCCAGCAGCTGCCGCAGCCACGTCATCTCGTCGATGTGCGCGGGCGGGCCGACGATCGTGGCGCCCTTCTGCTCCTTGTACTTCCAGTGCGCGGCGATGCCGAACTCCGCGGTGCGGTGCATCGCGAAGGTCCGGATCTGCATCTCGACCGGCTTGCCGGTCGGGCCGATGACCGTCGTGTGCAACGACTGGTACATGTTGAACTTCGGCATCGCGATGTAGTCCTTGAACCGGCCCGGCACCGGCTGCCAGTTCGCGTGGATGACGCCCAGCGCGGCATAGCAGTCGCGGACCGTGTCGACCAGGATGCGGACGCCGACCAGGTCGTAGATGTCGTTGAAGTCGCGGCCCCGCACGATCATCTTCTGATAGATCGAGTAGAGGTGCTTCGGGCGGCCGGTGGTCTCCGCCTTGATCTTCGCCGACTTGAGGTCGAGCTGGACCCGCTGGGTCACCTGGCGCAGCAGCGCCTCGCGCTGCGGCTGGTGCTCGCCGATCAGGCGGTTGATCTCCTCGAACCGCTTCGGGAACAGCGTCCCGAACGCCAGGTCCTCGAGCTCCCACTTGATCGTGTTCATGCCGAGGCGGTGCGCCAGCGGGGCGAGGATCTCCAGCGTCTCCTTGGCCTTCTGCTCCTGCTTGGGCCTCGGCAGGAAGGTCAGGGTGCGCATGTTGTGCAGCCGGTCGGCCAGCTTGATGACCAGCACCCGGGGGTCCTTGGCCATCGCGACGACCATCTTGCGGATCGTCTCGGCCTTGGCGGCGTCGCCGAGCTTGACCCGGTCGAGCTTCGTCACGCCGTCGACCAGCAGCGCGACCTCGCCGCCGAAGTCGGCCTTCATCTGCTCGAGCCCGTAGTCGGTGTCCTCGATCGTGTCGTGCAGCAGCGCGGCCACCAGCGTCGTGGTGTCCATGCCCAGGTTGGCCAGGATCGTGGCGACCGCGAGCGGGTGGGTGATGTAGGGGTCGCCCGACTTGCGGTATTGCCCCGAGTGCCAGCGCGCGGCCACGTCGAAGGCGCGCTGCAGCGCCCGGCCGTCCGCCTTGGGGTGGCTGGCCCGGTGGGTGGCGATCAGGGGCTCGAGGACCTCGCTGACCTGCGTGCTCTGCCAGGGCGCGTTGAAGCGCGCCAGCCGGGCCCGGACCCGGCGGCCCGTGGGCGCGCTGGCCAGACCGAAGCCGGTGCCGGGGTCATCCGCGGGAGAGAGCGGCTGGGTGGTCTCGATGTCGTGCGTCTCCCCGGGCACCGGCGTCTCGGACCTGGGGGCCTGTGCCGCCCGCTCCGAGGCGCCTGCGCCGGTCGGTTGCACCGTGCCCTCAGCCTGCGGGGCGACGTCGCTGGACACCGGCCTCCTCACACCATCGCCTGGGACCACTGCGGTCCGTAACGTTGCTCACCTGGTTGAAAACGCCATCCTACCTGTCCGGCCTACCCACGATGCCTGGCCCGAACCTCCGAAAGAGTGCCACCGTACGGGTCGTACAAGGATCAAACGGTCAATAGCGCATGGACCTCACGCGCCGCCAGTCTCCCGCGCCCATCCAGGAAGCCCAGCTCCATCAGGACCGTGAAACCCGCGACGGTGCCGCCGGCCCGCTCGACCAGGTCGAGGGCCGCCACGGCGGTGCCTCCGGTGGCCAGGACGTCGTCCACCACCAGCACCCGCTGGCCGGCCGTGAACGCGTCCTCGTGCACCTCGATGGTCGCCTCGCCGTACTCCAGGGCGTACGAGACGGAGTGGGTCCTGCGGGGCAGCTTGCCGGCCTTGCGCACCGGCACGACGCCCTTGCCGGTCGCGTACGCGATCGCCGCCGCGACCACGAAGCCGCGCGCCTCGACGCCCGCGACCACGTCGAACGAATCCGCGCCGTGGTGCGCCACGATCTCGTCGATGACCTGCCGGAAGACCGCCCCGTCGGCGAACAGCGGCATCAGGTCCTTGAAGAGAATGCCGGGCTTGGGGAAGTCGGGCACGTCCACCACCCGGCTCGCCACGAGAGCGGCGGCCCGGGGACCGCTGTCCCCGCGTACCTCTTGAGTCTCAGTCACGCGCCACAGCTTAGGTGGTGTCCTGCCGGCCGGCAGAACACCACCTGACATGCCGACGGCCCGCCACCGAAGCGGTGGCGGGCCGTCCTCGACCTCGATGGATCAGCGGCGCTTCTGGCCGCCGCTGGGGCGGTTGCCCGCGCCGCCGCTGCGGGTGGTGCCCCGCTTGGCGGCCGGGCGCGCGCCGGGCCGCGGAGTGGAACCGGCGAGCGCCGGCGCCTCCTCGGACTCACCGGCGCCGCCGGAGCGGGCGCGGTCGGTGCGGGCCACATCGCCGGAGCGGGCCGCGGACCGCCGGGCCAGGACCCGGGCGTTGTGCGACTTGATCCGGGGCTCCCGGTCCTTGAGCTCCGCCAGCATCGGCGCCGCGAACAGGATCGAGGAGGCGACGCCGAGGCCCATGCCGACGAAGAGCACCAGGCCGAGGTCCTTCAGCGAGCCGGCGCCGAGCAGGCCGGCACCGATGAAGAGCAGGCCGCCGACCGGCAGCAGCGCCACCAGGCCGGTGTTGATCGAGCGCATCAGGGTCTGGTTGACCGCGAGGTTGGTCGCCTCGCTGTAGGTCTGGGTGGTGCCGCCCGTGATGCCGCGGGTGTTCTCCTGGACCTTGTCGAACACCACGACCACGTCATAGAGCGAGAAGCCGAGGATGGTCAGGAAGCCGATCACGGTCGACGGCGTCACCTCGAAGCCGACCAGCGAATACACGCCCGCCGTCAGCACCAGGTCGATCAGCAGCGACATCACCGCCGCGACCGCCATCCGCCATTCGAAGCGCACCACCAGGTAGCCGAGCACCAGCACCAGGAAGATGCCGAGGCCGAGCAGCGCCTGCTGGGTGACCTGGTCGCCCCAGGCCGCGGAGACCCGGTTGTCGCTGATGTCGTCCGGCGACACCTTCAGGTCGGCGACCAGGGCGTTCTTCACCGCGGTCGACTCGTCCTGGCTCAGCGCGGCCGTGCGGACGGTGTAGACGGCGTCGCCGCCCTTGCCGACCTGCTGCGCGGCGCCGATGCCCGCGGCCTCGGCGACACCGGCGGTCTCGACCGCCCGGCCCACCGCGCTCTGCGCCTCGGCCTGGGTGCCGACGCTCGCCGGGATCACGAACTGCGTGCCACCGGCGAACTCGATGCCCAGCTCGAACCCGCGCAGGGCGAAGCTGCCGATGGCGATCAGCAGCAGCGCGCCGAAGATGCCGAACCACATCTTGCGGCGGCCGACGATGTTCAGGTTCGCCTCGCCGAGATAAAGGCGATCGGCAAGACCCTTGCTGGCCATGTCAGGCCTCCTTGACGTCGGTCGAGACACGCTGCTTCATGGCGCGGCCGAGGCCGCTGACCCGCGGCGACATGAACGCCTTCGTGTTGGCGAACATCGTCATGATCGGATGCCGGAACAGGAACACCACGACGAGGTCCAGGATCGTCGACAGGCCCAGCGCGAAGGCGAAGCCCTTCACCGCGCCGATCGACACGATGTAGAGCACCACCGCGGCCATGATCGTGATGGTGTTGGCGGAAATGATGGTACGCCGCGCGCGGACCCAGGCCCGGGGTACGGCGGCACGCGCGCTGCGCCCCTCGTGGATCTCGTCCTTGAGCCGTTCGAAGTAGATGACGAACGAGTCCGCCGCGACGCCCAGCGAGACGATGAAGCCCGCGATGCCCGCCAGGGTCAGGGTGAAGCCCGTGGTGCGGCCCAGCACCACCAGGGCACCGAAGGTGAGCATGCCGGACAGGAGCAGGCTCAGGAAGATGACCGTGCCCAGCAGGCGGTAGTAGAAGAACGCGTAGATCGCGACCAGCCCCATGCCGATCGCGGCGGCGAGCAGGCCCGCCTGGAGCTGCTTCTTGCCGAGCGTCGCCGAGACCGACTGGGTCGCGTCGGCCCGGAAGGTGACCGGCAGCGCGCCGTAGGTGATCTGGTCGGCGAGTTCCTTGGCGCTCTTCGCGTCGAACTGGCCGGTGATCTGCGACTGGCCGGACAGCACGCCCTGGATCTCGGGGGCCGAGATGACCTCCTTGTCGAGGACGACCGCCACGAGGCAGTGCGTCGCTCCGGTCGACAGCGCCTGTGCCGCGGTCAGACAGGGGTCGTCCGCCGCCGGCTGGAAGGCCTCCCGGGTCAGCGCGGTCCACTTCTTCTGGCCGTCGGAGGTGAACTCGAGCGAGACGACCCACTGGCCCTGCTGCTGGTCCAGCTGCGGGGTCGCGCTGTCGATGTCGGTGCCGACGACCTTCGCGACGTCGAGGAACATCTTGGCGCCGCTCTGGCAGGCGACCACCTGCTTGTCGATCGCGTCGATCGCGCCGTTCGGCCGCTTGTCGAGCTGCTCGCAGCTGATCGTCGGCACGTTGAACTGCATCTCCGGCGTGAGCGCGTTGACCTCGTCGCCGGTGAGCGTGCTGAAGGCCTTGAACTGCAGGCCCGCCGTCGGGTCGGTCTGCAGGTCGACCGGCGCGGTCAGCTTCTCGGCCGCCGCCCAGGCCGTCGCGCCGACCTTCTTCTCGATGGCGGCGCGCTGCTCCTTGATGTCGGCCGTGACCGGTGCCGGTGCCGCCGCGGAGGTGGAGGGCGCCGGTGCGGGTGCCGACGGGGCGGCCGCGGGAGCGGACGCGCTCGGGCTCGGTGCCCGCTCGCCGCCGCCCTGGCCGCCGGCGCCGCCCGACGGCTTGGCGCTGACCTTCGGGCCCGCGGTGGTGCTCGCCTTCGGCGTGGCGCCGGCGCTCGGGTTCGGCGCGGCGCTGGCGCTCGGGTTGGCGGTCGGCGGGTTGACCGCCACCGCGGCGTTGTCGCCGGCCGCCTTGAGCACCTTGCGGAAGCGCATCTGCGCGGCCTGGCCGACGTTCTTCAGCTGGTCGTCGGCCTGGCCGGCGACCGAGACGACGATGTTGGTGTTGCCCTCGATGACGACCTCGGCCTCGGAGACGCCGAGCGCGTTGACCCGCTGGTCAATGATCTTGCGGGCCTCCTCCATGTTGCCGGGCGGCGGCGGCTTCCCGTTGCTCTCCAGCGAGGCGACGTAGGTCGCCTGGGTGCCGCCGATGAGGTCGAGCCCCAGCTTGGGCTGCAGCCGGTCGGTGAAGCTGCCCTCCGCGCCCGGCCCGAAGAAGACCAGCGAGTAGAGGATGACAAAGAGGAGACCCAGCACGGCGAGCTGCCGCCCGGGATGCATCTGTCCCTGTGGTGGTCGTGCCACGACTGTCGATCTCCTCGTGCTTTTCGGCCGGCGGGAGCGCACGGCGCTGGGGATGTGTGGGGCTGGGCCGTCTCGAACCGGAAATGGCGTTCCGGCCGATTTGCCCGGCGACGATTATTCACAACAACGGGCCGCCCGGCTGCCCCGCCCCGCGGCCTGTTTGTGTTTCGCGTTCGCGGCCCACCGTAACGGTGGGCCGCGCACGTCGGATCGTCAGTCCTTGGACTTGCGGGTCTCGACGACCGGGCTCTCGATCGCGTCCTGCTCGAACGGGGCGTCGTCGGCCGGCTCTTCGACGACCGGCTCCGGGACGACCGCGGACTCCGACTTCACGACCCGGGCGATGGCCGGGCGGGCGAAGCGGACCTCGACGCCGGGCGCGATCTCCACCGTGACGACGTCGTCGTCGACGGAGACGACGGTCGCGTGCAGGCCTCCGATGGTCACGACCTCGTCGCCGGGGCCGAGCGCGGACTGCATCTGCTGGGCCTCACGGCGCCGCTTCTGCTGCGGACGGATCATCATGAAGTACATGACGCCGAAGAGCAGGACGATCAGGAGCAGAGGCATGAGGCTGCTGCCGCCCTGCGCTTGAGCTGCGATTAACACGAAGACGACCTTCCATGGGGCCTCCGGCGCGGCTCAGGGCACACGACGGGGCGATATACACAATCCCGTTCGAACGGCGGGGAGTCTAATCCCTCTACCTGGGAAGTAGGCGGACGGCGCGCGTCACGTTCACATTACGGGGGAGCTTCCGCATCCCGGGCGAACAGGTCGGGTTGGTTCGGCAGCGCGCCCCGGCCCTCGGGGGGCTTGCGGCCCAGGTGCCGCCAGCCGGCCTCGGTGGCGACCCGGCCCCGCGGCGTCCGCGCCAGCAGGCCGGCCCGGACCAGGAACGGCTCGCACATCTCCTCGACGGTGTCGGACTGCTCCCCCACCGCGACCGCGAGCGTGGAGAGGCCGACCGGGCCGCCCCGGAACGACTCGATGAGCGCCCGCAGCACCGCCCGGTCCAGCCGGTCCAACCCGAGCTGATCGACGTCGTAGACGGTGAGCGCCGCCTTGGCGGTGACCTCGTCGACGATGCCGTCGCCGCGGACCTCGGCGTAGTCGCGGACCCGGCGCAGCAGCCGGTTGGCGATGCGCGGCGTGCCGCGCGAGCGTCCGGCGATCTCCGCGGCGCCCTCGGGCGTGATCGGCACACCGAGAATGCGCGCGGAGCGGTGCAGCAGCGCGTCGAGGTCGGCGGGCGAGTAGAAGTCCAGGTGCGCGACGAAACCGAAGCGGTCGCGCATGGGCCCGGAGAGCAGCCCGGCCCGGGTGGTGGCGCCGACCAGCGTGAACGGCTCGACATCCAGCGGGATCGCGGTGGCGCCGGGACCCTTGCCGACGATCACGTCGACCCGGAAGTCCTCCATCGCGCTGTAGAGCAGCTCCTCGGCCGGCTTCGCGATGCGGTGGATCTCGTCGATGAAGAGCACGTCGCCCTCGGCGAGCCCGGTGAGGATGGCGGCGAGATCGCCGGAACGCTCGATGACCGGCCCGCTGGTGGTCCGGATCCCGGTGCCGAGCTCCGCCGCCACGATGTTGGCAAGCGTCGTCTTGCCCAGCCCGGGCGGGCCGGACAGCAGGATGTGATCGGGCGGCGCACCTCGGCCCATCGCGCCCTTGAGCAGCAGTTCCAGCTGGTCGCGCACCCGATGCTGGGCGATGAAGTCGGCCAGCCGGCGCGGCCGGACGCTCGCCTCGGCGTCCAGCTCCTCGTCCCCCGCGAACGGGGAGACCAGGTCGCCGGGGTCGTCGGTCATCGCGTGCGGCCCAGCAGGCGGATGGCCTGGCGCAGCAGCACCGGCACGGCCGGGACCTCGCCGTCGATGGTCTCGGCGACGGCGGCCACCGCCTGGTCGGCCTGCTGCGCGGACCAGCCGAGCGCGATGACGCCCTGGCGGACCTGGTCCTGCCAGCCGCCGCTGAGCGCGCCGGCCACGCCGTCGGCGCCGGTCGAGACGGCGCCGATGCGGTCGCGAAGCTCCAGGACCAGGCGCTCGGCGCCCTTCTTGCCGATGCCGGGCACCCGGGTCAGCGCGGCGGTGTCACCGCTGGAGATGGCGCGGCGCACGACCTCGGGCTGGTGCACGGCGAGCACGGCCTGCGCCAGCCGCGGCCCTACCCCGCTGGCGGTCTGCAGCAGCTCGAACAGGCGTTTCTCGTCGTCGTCGGCGAAGCCGTACAGGGTGAGCGAATCCTCGCGCACGACCAGGCTGGTCGACAGCCGGGCCTCGGCGCCGGCCTTGAGCCCGGCGAGCGTCGCGGGCGCGCACTGCACCTGCATGCCGACGCCGCCGACCTCGATGACGGCGCTGTCGTTGGCGATCGCGGCCACCAGGCCGCGCACGCTGGCGATCATCGTCGGACTCCTCCCCTGCGAGCCGAAGCGGCGGCAGCCTGGATGCGGGCGCGGGTTCCGCCGCGCCAGATGTGACAGATGGCCAGGGCGAGCGCGTCCGCGGCGTCGGCCGGCCGCGGCGGCGCGTCGAGCCCGAGCAGCCGGGTGACCATGTTGGTGACCTGCGCCTTGCCGGCCGTGCCGGACCCGGTGACGGCGGCCTTGACCTCGCTGGGCGTGTAGGTCTGCACCGGCAGCCCGGCCCGCGACCCGGCCAGGATGGCGATGGCGCTGGCCTGGGCGGTGCCCATGACGGTGCGCGTGTTGTGCTGGCTGAAGACCCGCTCGACCGCGACGCTGTCCGGCTTGTGCTCGGCGACCAGCTCGCCGAGCGCGGAGTCGAGATGCAGCAGGCGCAGGGCGATGTCCTCGTCGGGCTCCGAGTAGACGACGTAGTAGCCGATCAGCTTCCCGGGCCGGCCCGGGACCCCCTCGACCACGCCCACGCCGCACCGGGTCAGGCCGGGGTCGATGCCAAGCACCCGCAAAGCAAGCCCCCTCGACTCGGACGTGTGTTCGACACCCTATTACCTGCGGTGCGGGCCGTATCCACCGACACACGGGGGTACCGGCACCCGCGGTCGTGACCTGCGCCTTGCGCGGGGCGTCCGGCGGCACCCACCATGGGTACGGGAGGTCGCCATGGCATACCTCATTCCGCCGATGGACGACGAACCGCCCGCCGAGTTCATCGCGTTCGTGGCGGGGCGGCTGGCCTCCCTGCGCAGCGAGACGGCCCGCCTGGTCGGCGGCGAACGCTTCGCGCCCGAGGTCTACACGGAGGTGCTGACCGACCTCGCCGGCCACTGGCGCCGCCTGTCCTGGCGCAGCCGCCTCGGCCACCGGGACGCACGCGCCGAATACCTGGACCGCCGGCTCGCCGCCCGCACCCGGCAGTGGCGCGAGGACCAGATCTACCCGGTCGAGGTCACCGTCGCCCGGCAGGAACCCTCCGGCGCCGCCGCGCCGCCGCTGCGGCACCCCGTGCCGCAGGCGGACACCGTCGCCCGCAGGCTGGCGCCGCTGCTGCCGACGACCCACCGGGCCGACGCGCAGGTGGTCGCCGAGGCGGGGATCGCGTGGGTGCACGCCTACCGCCGCTACGTCTGGCGGCGGTACGCCCGGGTGTGCGGCGGGATCGTCCTGCTGATCTGCTACCTGGTCCAGTTCATGTCGCAGGTCTCGGCACCGACCTGACGAGGCCGCGGTGCGGCCACCGGACTGATCAGGAATCGAGAAGCACCGGCCCGGGGCCGCACGTAGCGTAACCGTCATGACCGATTCTTCCGTGCAAGGATTCAAGACCGTGCTGCATCCCGTGTCCGATCTGGCGAAGGCCAAGGGCGTGTACGCCGCCCTGCTCGGCATGGCGCCGCAGGCCGATTCGCCGTACTACGTCGGGTTCGACGTGGCGGGCCAGCAGATCGGCCTGGTGCCGGGCGGCGGACCGCAGGGCCTCACCTCGCCGGTCGCCTACCTGCACGTGCCGGACATGGAGGCGAAGCTGGCCGAGGTGACCGCCGCGGGCGCCACCGTGAAGGAGGCGCCGCACGACGTCGGCGGCGGCCGCCGGGTAGCCACCGTCACCGATCTCGACGGCAACGTCCTCGGCCTGATCCAGGACGCCTGAGCGAGCTCACCAAGCTGGTTAGATCGAGCAAGGCGACGCCGGAAGCAGCGGCGGCCCCGGCCGACAGAAGAGAGAGACGATGAGCAAGGCCACGAGGACGGACCCGCTGTCGCCCGCGCCGCACGTCGCAGACAGTCACGATCTGATCCGCGTGCAGGGCGCGCGGGTCAACAACCTGAAGGACGTCAGCGTCGAGATACCGAAGCGCCGGCTGACGTTCTTCACCGGCGTCTCCGGCTCGGGCAAGAGTTCACTGGTGTTCGGCACGATCGCCGCGGAGTCCCAGCGGATGATCAACGAGACCTACAGCACCTTCGTGCAGGGCTTCATGCCGACGCTGGCGCGGCCCGAGGTCGACGTGCTCGACGGGCTGACGACCGCGATCATCATCGACCAGGAGCGGATGGGCGCCAACGCCCGCTCCACGGTGGGCACCGCCACCGACGCCAACGCGATGCTGCGCATCCTCTTCAGCCGGGTCGGCAAGCCGCACATCGGCTCGCCGCAGGCCTACTCGTTCAACGTCGCGTCGATCAGCGGGGCGGGCGCGGTCTCCATCGAGCGGGCCGGGCAGACCGTCAAGGAGCGCCGCAGCTTCAGCATCACCGGCGGAATGTGCCCGCGCTGCGAGGGCCGGGGCTCGGTCACCGACATCGACCTGACCGCGCTCTACGACGACACCAAGTCCCTCAACGGCGGCGCGCTCACCATCCCGGGCTTCAGCATGGACGGCTGGTACGGCCGCATCTTCGCCGGCTGCGGCTACTTCGACATGGACAAGCCGATCCGTCGGTTCACCAAGCGCGAGCTCAACGACCTGCTGCACAAGGAGCCGACCAAGATCAAGGTCGAGGGCATCAACCTGACCTACGAAGGGTTGATCCCGAGGATCCAGAAGTCGATGCTCTCCAAGGACGTCGACTCGCTGCAGCCGCACATCCGCGCCTTCGTGGAGCGGGCGGTGACGTTCACGACCTGCCCCGAGTGCGACGGCACCCGGCTGACCGAGGCGGCCCGGTCGTCGAAGATCAACAAGATCAGCATCGCCGACGCCTGCGCGATGCAGGTCAGCGACCTCGCCGAGTGGCTGCGCTCGCTCAAGGAACCGTCCGTCGCGCCGCTGCTCGCGTCGCTGCGGCACCTGCTCGACTCGTTCGTCGAGATCGGACTGGGCTACCTCTCGCTCGAACGGCCCTCGGGCACGCTTTCGGGCGGCGAGGCGCAGCGCATCAAGATGATCCGCCACCTCGGCTCGTCGCTCACCGACGTCACCTACGTCTTCGACGAGCCGACCATCGGGCTGCACCCGCACGACATCCAGCGGATGAACAACCTGCTCCTGCAGCTGCGCGACAAGGGCAACACCGTGCTGGTCGTGGAGCACAAGCCGGAGGCGATCGCGATCGCCGACCACGTCGTCGACCTCGGCCCGCGCGCCGGCAGCGAGGGCGGCGAGGTGGTGTTCGAGGGCACCGTCGACGGGCTGCGGGCCAGCGGCACGCTGACCGGGCGGCACCTGGACGACCGCGCCAGCCTGAAGCCGTCGGTGCGCAAGCCGACGGGGGCGCTGGAGGTGCGCGGCGCCGACACCAACAACCTGCAGAACGTCGACGTCGACATTCCGCTCGGCGTGCTGACGGTGCTGACCGGCGTGGCCGGGTCGGGAAAGAGCTCCCTGATCCAGGGCTCGGTGGCCGGCCGGGACGGGGTGGTGACCGTCGACCAGGGGGCGATCAAGGGCTCGCGGCGCAGCAACCCGGCGACGTACACGGGGCTGCTCGAGCCGATCCGCAAGGCCTTCGCGAAGGCCAACGGCGTGAAGCCGGCGCTGTTCAGCGCCAACTCCGAGGGCGCGTGCCCTAACTGCAACGGCGCCGGCGTCGTCTACACGGACCTGGCGATGATGGCCGGGGTGTCCACCGTGTGCGAGGTGTGCGACGGGAAGCGGTTCATGGCGGAGGTGCTCGAGTACACCCTCGGCGGCAAGGACATCAGCGAGGTGCTCGCGATGCCGGTGACCGAGGCCGAGGAGTTCTTCGGCGCCGGGGACGCGCGCACGCCGGCCGCGCACGCCATCCTCGCCCGGCTCGCCGACGTCGGGCTCGGCTACCTCACCCTCGGCCAGCCGCTCACCACGCTGTCCGGCGGCGAGCGGCAGCGGGTGAAGCTGGCCAGCCGGATGGGAGAGAAGGGCGGCGTCTACATCCTCGACGAGCCGACGACCGGCCTGCACCTCGCCGACGTCGAGAACCTGCTCGGCCTGCTCGACCGGCTCGTCGACTCCGGTAAGTCGGTCATCGTCATCGAGCACCACCAGGCGGTCATGGCGCACGCCGACTGGATCATCGACCTCGGGCCCGGCGCCGGCCACGACGGCGGCCGGATCGTCTTCGAGGGCACCCCGGCCGACCTGATCGCCGACCGCTCGACCCTCACCGGCCAGCACCTCGCGGAATACGTCGGCGCCTGAAAAGCGGAATCCGGCCCACGATCCTGGGATCGTGGGCCGGAGCCCGACGCCTACATGTCGAGCAGCGCGAGCGTCTCGTCCGAGATGTCGAAGTTCGCGAAGATGTTCTGGACGTCGTCGCAGTCCTCGAGGACGTCGATCAGCTTGAACACCTTGCGGGCCGCTTCCTCGTCGACCGGGACCGTCATGCTGGGGACCAGCGACGATTCGGCCGAGTCGTAGTCCATGCCCGCGTCCTGCAGGGCGGTGCGGACCGCGACCAGGTCGGTCGGCTCGCTGACGATCTCGAACGACTCGCCGAGGTCGTTGATCTCCTCGGCGCCCGCGTCCAGGACGGCCAGCATGAGGTCGTCCTCGCTGACGCCGTCGGCCTTCTGGACGATCACGACGCCCTTGCGGGAGAACATGTAGGACACCGAGCCGGCGTCGGCGAACGTGCCGCCGTTGCGGGTCAGTGCCGTGCGGACCTCGGTCGCCGCGCGGTTGCGGTTGTCGGTGAGGCACTCGATCAGCATCGCGACGCCGTTGGGGCCGTAGCCCTCATACATGATCGTCTGCCAGTCGGCGCCGCCCGCCTCGAGGCCGGAACCGCGCTTGACCGCCCGGTCGATGTTGTCGTTCGGTACGGAGCTCTTCTTCGCCTTCTGGATGGCGTCGTAGAGGGTGGGGTTGCCGGCCGGGTCACCGCCGCCGACCCGGGCCGCGACCTCGACATTCTTGATCAGCTTGGCGAACATCTTGCCGCGCTTGGCGTCGATGACGGCCTTCTTGTGCTTGGTCGTCGCCCACTTTGAGTGGCCGGACATGCGATACCTCCGTGTCTACCGCGTTAACGAGCGTCGTCTGCGGCCCGGCGGACCAGGTCGACGAAGTACCGGTGGACGCGGAGGTCGCCGGTTAGCTCCGGGTGGAAAGCCGTGGCGAGCAGGTTCCCCTGCCGAACGGCGACAATCCTACCGGCGGCGGGTCCGGACGTGACGCGGCCCATTACGCGTACGTCCTCGCCGACCTCCTCGACCCACGGAGCGCGGATGAAAACGGCGTGAAAATCGTCGCCGGGCACGTCCTCGATCCGGACGTCGGCCTCGAACGAGTCGACCTGGCGGCCGAACGCGTTGCGCCGCACGGTCATGTCGATGCCCGCGAAGGACTCCTGGTCCGGGCGCCCGTCGAGGACGGTGGTGGCGAGCATGATCATGCCGGCGCAGGAGCCGTACACGGGCATGCCCCCGGCGATGCGCTTGCGGATCGGCTCGAGCAGCCCGAACGTGATGGCCAGATTGCTCATCGTGGTGGACTCCCCGCCGGGGATGACCAGGGCGTCGATCTGCTCGAGTTCCTCGGGCCGGCGCACCGGCCGAGCCAGGGCGTCGCACTCGGCGAGGGCGGACAGGTGTTCCCGCACGTCGCCCTGCAGGGCGAGCACTCCGATGTTCATGAACCCCTCAATAGGTTTTCGCCAATCACGCAGCAGGAAGGGCGCAGGGTCCTGTTCTGGAGCGACAGCTCCTCGGGGCCCTGCGCCCGGCCTCGGCGGGCGACGGTCAGCACCATGCAATCAGGCACGACCGCTGAATTTGATCTTGCTGGGTGACTTACCAGCCACGCTCGGCGAGGCGGTGCGGCTGCGGAATCTCCTCGACGTTGATGCCGACCATGGCCTCGCCCAGGCCGCGCGACACCTTGGCGATCACGTCGGGGTCGTCGTGGAAGGTGACGGCCTTGACGATCGCGGCGGCGCGCTGTGCGGGGTTGCCCGACTTGAAGATGCCGGAGCCGACGAACACGCCCTCGGCGCCGAGCTGCATCATCATGGCGGCGTCGGCCGGGGTGGCGATGCCGCCCGCGGTGAACATGACCACCGGCAGCTTCCCGGCGGCGGCCACCTCCTTGACCAGCTCGTACGGCGCCTGCAGCTCCTTGGCCGCGACGAACAGCTCGTCCTCGGGCAGCGAGGTCAGCCGGCGGATCTCGCCCCGGATGGTGCGCATGTGCGTGGTGGCGTTGGAGACGTCGCCGGTGCCCGCCTCGCCCTTGGAGCGGATCATGGCCGCGCCCTCGGTGATCCGGCGCAGCGCCTCGCCGAGGTTGGTGGCCCCGCAGACGAAGGGAACCGTGAAGGCCCACTTGTCGATGTGGTTGGCATAGTCGGCCGGGGTCAACACCTCGGACTCGTCGACATAGTCGACGCCGAGCGACTGCAGCACCTGCGCCTCGACGAAGTGCCCGATCCGGGCCTTGGCCATCACCGGGATCGAGACGGTGTTGATGATGCTGTCGATCATGTCGGGGTCGCTCATCCGCGACACGCCGCCCTGTGCCCGGATGTCGGCGGGCACCCGCTCGAGGGCCATGACGGCCACGGCGCCGGCATCCTCGGCGATCTTGGCCTGCTCCGGGGTGACCACATCCATGATCACACCGCCCTTGAGCATCTCGGCCATCCCCCGCTTGACGCGGGCGGTACCGGTGACGGACGTGCTCTCAGAGCTGGACACAGCGAAACTCCTCAGGGTGGGTGGACTGCCCCGATTTTAGGCGAGTCCGCGCGGGCCACCGATGGCCAATCAACCCCACGGTGGCCTGCTTACTGGCATCCGGAATCCGACGATCATGCGGTAACGCGACATTCCAGCGCACCCGTTGGGCGGCCAACCGTCAGGTGGTCGCCTCGACCGGCACCGGTGGCCCCGGCACCGGGCCGCGCGCCGCCGCGACGGGCTCCGCCAGGGTCGGGTCCGCGATCTCGAAGTAACGGGGCCGCTCGTAGCCGCGCGCCATCCGCAGCAGCCGGACCAGCGGGCGCGCCCGGGCGGTCAGCGCGTCGCGGACCAGGTCGGTGTGCACCTGCCGGGCCAGCGCCACCCGCCGGCTCGTCGCCACCAGCGTGTCGGTCGCCGTGCCCGTCGCGGGCAGCCGGACCGACTGCAGCTGCCGGGTCAGGTCGTTCTCCGCGACCTCGCGCTCGTCGTGTTCCGCGTCAAGGGCGAGCCGGGCCGCCGCGTAGAGCTCGACGAACTCGGTGTGCTCGGCCACCACGGCGGCGGCCGCCGCCCGGCGCAGGAGATGGGCGTCGAGGGCCCGGCCGGCCGAGGCCGCGCGGACGTGCACCCGCTCCACCCGGTGGGCCGTCCAGACCAGGTACGCCGACAACGCGGCCGCTACCGCGAGCACCCCCATGACCCACCACATGCGGGCATCGTAGTGCGGTTGTGTGTCGCCGAGTCACGTCCCGGAGCGTGGCCCGGCCCACTCCTCGTCGAAGACCCGGCCGTCCGTGGCCTCGATGGCCGCGGCGTAGACCTCGACTATGCGGTTGGCCACACTCGGCCAGTCGAACGCCTCGACCGTGATGCGGGCGCACGCCGCCAGGCTCGCCCGGCGGCCCGGGTCGTCCAGCAGCTCGCCCAGCAGCGTCGTCAGCGCCGCCGCGTCCCCGGTCGGGAAGAGCGCGCCGGCCCGGCCGCCGTCCAGGACCCGGCGGAAGGCGTCCAGGTCGCTCGCCACGATCGCCGCGCCCGCGGCCATCGCCTCGGTGAGGATCATGCCGAAGCTCTCGCCGCCCGTGTTCGGCGCGACGTAGATGTCGACACTGCGCAGCATCCTGGCCTTGTCCGCCTCGCTCACCAGCCCCAGGAACTCGACGCGCTCGTGCAGCTCGGCCGGGATGCCGTCGAAGAGTTCGGCGCGGTCGCCGGGGCCGGCCACGAGCAGCCGCAGGCCGGGCCGCTCGCGGGCGAGCGTGACGAACGCCGTGCGCAGCAGCTCGAAGCCCTTGCGCGACTCGGTGAAGCGGCCCAGGAAGCCCAGCGTCCCGCCCGCGCCGGGCCACCCCGGCAGGGGCTCGGCCGCGACGAACTTCGCCACCGCGACGCCGTTCGGAATCTCCACCGCGCCCCCGCCCAGGTGCTCGACCTGCACCTTGCGGGCCAGCTCGCTGACCGCGATGCGGGCGGTGATCTTCTCGACCACCAGCTGGAGCATGCCCTGCGCCGCCGACAGCGCGCGGGAACGGATCATCGCGGTGTGGAAGGTCGCCACCACCGGCCCGCGCGCGGAGAGCACCGCGAGCAGGGCGATGCTCGGCGTCAGCGGCTCGTGGACGTGCAGCACGTCGAACCTGCCGCGGGCCAGCCAGCGGCGGACCCGGGCGGTCGAGATCGGGCCGAACGAGACCCGGGCCACCGATCCGTTGTAGGGCAGCGGCAGCGCCCGCCCGGCGGGCACCACGTAGGCGGGGAGCTCCGCGTCCTCCTCGGCGGGCGCCAGCACGCTGACCTCGTGTCCGAGACCGATCAGGGACTCGGCGAGGTCGACGATGTGGTTCTGCACCCCGCCAGGCACGTCGAACGAGTACGGCGAGACGATCCCGATCCGCACGCCGGCCCCGCCCCTCAGTCCCGGGGTTTCTGGTCGAGCCACATCTTCTGCAGCATGTGCCAGTCCTGGGGATGGTCGGCGATGCCGAGCGCGAACGCGTCGGCCATCCGCTGGGTGGTCAGCTGGACCCGGCGGTCGAGCGCGCCCTCGGACAGCTCCGGCAGCTCGATGCGGCGCATCTTCCCGACCGTCTGGGTCGGGGTGAACCACAGGTCGACCGCGTAGAGCGGCGCGCCGGTCCGCAGCGCCAGCAGCGCCGGGCCGGGCGGCATCCGGGTGCGGCCGCCGAAGAACCGCACCTCGACGCCGCGCGCGGACAGGTCGCGGTCGGCGAGCAAAGCCACCGCGTAACCCTCGGTTGCCTTCTCGGCGAGCACGTCCAGCGGCGCGCGGTCACCGCCGGTGAGCGGGACCACCTCCATGCCGAGCTTCTCCCGGTACGCGAGGAAGCGCTTGTACAGCTCCTCGGGCTTGAGCCGCTCGGCGACGGTGACCAGCTTCCAGCCGTTGGAGACGACCCAGGCGGCCGCCGCGTCCCAGTTGCCGACGTGCGGCAGCGCGAGGATGGCGCCGTTGCCCTCCTTCAGCACCGCGTTCAGCTCGTCGGCGTCCTGCAGGTGGAAGTCGGTGAGGAAGTCCTGCCTGCTCTGCGAGGGCAGCCGGAAGGCCTCCATCCAGTACCGCGCGTAGGAGCGCAGGCCCGCGCGGACCAGCTCGTCCAGCGCGGCCTCCGGCAGGTCGGGGCCGACCACCGTGCGCAGGTTGCGGCGCAGCCGCTGGGTGCCCGGGCCGTTGCCCCGGGCCGCCCGGTCGGCGCCGGCGTTGAAGAGGGCGCGGGCCGCCGGCAGCGGCAGCATCCGGGCCAGCCGCCAGCCGGCGGCGTAGCCCAGCTCGGTCAGCTGATCACGCCGCGAGCTCACGCGGCGTCACCGGGAACGGGGGCTTCGTCCGATTTGGCGGCGTGTATCAGCCGCTGCAGGACGGTGATGAGTGAGAGCACGGCCAGGAACCATAGCGCGGCCGGCAGACCCCACTCCAGGCCGGCGGCGCCGAGCAGGCCGCCGACGCCGACGATGAGCAGCCGCTCGAGGCGCTCGGCGATGCCGACGTCCGCGTCCAGCCCGAGGCTCTGCGCGCGGGCCTTGACGTAGGAGACGACCTGTCCGGCGGCGAGGCAGATCAGCGCGGCGACCAGGCCGCCGTAGGGATTGCCGAGGCCGGCCAGGTAGTAGGCGACGGCGCCGAACACGGCGGCGTCGGCGATCCGGTCCATCGACGAGTCGAGCAGGGCACCGAACTTGCCGGACGGGCCGCGCATCCGGGCCATCGTCCCGTCGAGGGCGTCGGTGAGCGCGAACGCGGTGACGATCACCGTGCCCCAGAAGAGTTCGCCGCGCGCGCCGAAGCCCAGCGCGCCGATCAGGACGCCCACGGTGCCGGCGACTGTTACCGCGTTGGGGGTGACGCCGATGCGAAGCAGGAAGCGGGCGACGGGATTGAGGACGTACGACACGAGGGCGCGAGCAGGCACGCTGACGATCTTTGCCATGGCCGTCCCACCATAACGGCGCCCGACCGCGAGGGGTACGGCCTGCGTCACGCGTCGCCGGATCGTCATGAAAGCCCGGTTGGGGACTACAAAGGGTTGCGGCGGTGACGCGCTGGGTGTCAGATCCAAGGACGGGGACGTAACAGCCAGGGAACACTGAGGGCTGCCCGCCCGAAATCCGGCCGTGTGCCGGGTCCGGGAGAATGGGCGCCGACCGGCTGCCGACAGGAGGGCGTCACACCATGACGCAAAAGATCCAGGAGAAGGGGCTCACCGCAGCGGTGGTGACCGAGCCCGGCAGAGTACGCAACGTGGTGCTGGTAGGCCACTCCGGCGCGGGCAAGACGACGCTGATCGAGGCACTGCTCGCCGCGACCGGCACGATCTCGCGCGCGGGTTCGGTGGTGGATGGCACCACGGTCACCGACCACGACCCGGCCGCCGTACGCCAGCAGCGGTCCGTCTCGCTCTCGTGCGCGCCGCTGGTGCACGACGGCGTGAAGATCAATCTGCTCGACACCCCCGGCTACGCCGACTTCGTCGGCGAGCTCCGGGCCGGCCTGCGCGCGGCGGACGCCGCCGTCTTCGTGGTGTCGGCCGTCGACGGCGTGGACGAGGCCACCGTCGCGCTCTGGGAGGAGTGTGCCGCCATCGGCATGCCCCGGGCCGTGACGATCACCCGGCTGGACCACCCGCGCGCCGACTACGAGGGCACCCTGCAGGACTGCCAGGAGGCGTTCGGCGAGAACGTCATGCCCATCTACCAGCCGATGCTCGGCGACGACGGTCAGTCCGTCGCGGGCCTGCTCGGGCTGGTCACCCTGCGGGTGCTGGACTACTCGGCCGGCTATCCGCCGCGCTCCCGCGACGCCGAGCGCGAGCACATGACCCCGATCAAGGACGACCGCGACCTGCTCATCGAGGCGATCATCGCCGAGAGCGAGGACGAGACCCTGATGGACCGGTACGTGGCGGGCGAGCTGATCAGCACCGACACGCTCGTCCCGGACCTCGAGAAGGCCGTGGCCCGGGGCAACTTCTACCCGGTCATCCCGGTCTGCGCGGCGACCGGGGTCGGGCTCGACGCCCTGCTGGACGGCCTGGTCAACGGCGCGCCGTCGCCGCTGGAGCACGAGCTGCCCGTGGTCACCGGCGTCGACGGCAGCCCGCGCCCGCCGCTCACCTGCGACCCGGACGGCCCCCTGGTGGCCGAGGTGGTCAAGACGACGATCGACCGGCACGTCGGCCGGGTCTCGCTCGTCCGGGTCTTCTCCGGCACGCTGCGCCCCGAGCTGACCGTGCACGTCTCCGGGCACGGCCTGGCCGCGCGCGGCCACGCCGACCACGACGCCGACGAGCGCATCGCGCACATCTATACCCCGCTCGGCTCCCAGGTGCACGAGGTCGCGTCCTGCGTGGCCGGCGACATCTGCGCGATCACCAAGTCCGGCAGCGCCGAGACCGGCGACACCATCTCCGGCAAGGACCGGCCGCTGCTGATGGAGCCCTGGACGATGCCCGAGCCGCTGCTGCCGATCGCGGTCGTGGCGAAGTCCCGCTCGGACGAGGACGCCCTGGCCAAGAACCTGGCCCGGCTCGTCGCCGGCGACCCGACGCTGCGCCTGGAACGCAACCCGGACACCCACCAGCTGGTGCTCTGGTGCATGGGCGAGTCGCACGCCGACGTCGTCCTGGACCGGCTCCGCTCGGGCGGTGTCGAGCTGGACACCGAGCCGGTGAAGGTCTCGCTGCGCGAGACCTTCAGCGCGTCCGCGAAGGCGCAGGGCCGGCACGTCAAGCAGTCCGGCGGGCACGGCCAGTACGCGGTCTGCACCATCGAGGTCGAGCCGCTGCCCCGCGGCTCCGGGTTCGAGTTCGTGGACCGGGTGGTGGGCGGCGCGGTGCCGCACAACTACATCCCGTCGGTGGAGAAGGGCGTGCGTGCGCAGCTCGAGCGAGGCATCGTCGCCGGGTACCCCGTCGTCGACCTGCGGGTGACGCTCGTCGACGGCAAGGCGCACAGCGTCGACTCCTCCGACGCGGCGTTCCAGACCGCCGGGGCGCTGGCCCTGCGCACCGCGGCCGAGCAGGGCCAGGTCTCGCTGCTCGAGCCGGTGGACGAGATCGTGGTGCGGGTGCCGGACACCTATGTCGGCGCGGTGATGAGCGACCTGTCCGGCCGCCGCGGCCGGCCGCTGGGCACCGAGGCCGACGAGAACGGCGACCACAGCCTGGTCCGGGCCGAGGTTCCCGCCACCGAGCTGATCCGCTACGCCGTCGAGCTGCGGGCCCTGAGCTCGGGCTCGGGCACCTTCACCCGCACCTACGCCCGGCACGAGCCGATGCCCGCCCACCTGGCCGACGCGGTCCGCAAGGAGCACGCCGCCAGGTGATTCCGCGCGGAGCACGCGTGCTCAGACGGCCGGCGCCATCGGGTAGGAAGGCAGCTCGATGGCGTTGGCCGCCACGTGCAGCGGACGGGTGATCCGCTCGATGAGCTGACGCTTGAGCGGGTGGTACTTCAGCGTCCGCATCCCGTAGTTGCGCACGGCCAGCGACAGCCGGCCGCCGGGAACCATGTCGCCGGCCATCTTGCGGCCGAAGGCGAGATTCTGTTCCACGTACGGCCGCAGCACCGACTCGTACCGCTCGAAGGCGGTCCGGTGCTCGCCCGCGGCCGCCGCCAGCTCCCCGGCCAGCACGT
Source organism: Actinoplanes sp. NPDC026623 (assembly GCF_040638275.1). Lineage (NCBI taxonomy): Bacteria > Bacillati > Actinomycetota > Actinomycetes > Micromonosporales > Micromonosporaceae > Actinoplanes > Actinoplanes sp. NPDC026623. The sequence continues at coordinate 45,070 of NZ_JBEZXZ010000027.1, forward strand.
ACGCCCCGACCAGCGCCATGCTCGTGCCCTGCCCGGCCGCCGGTGACGGGCAGTAGGCCGCGTCGCCGAGCAGGACGACCCGGCCGGCGGACCAGCGCGGCAGCTCGACCTGGCCCATCGAGTCGAAGTAGACGTCGTCGGCGGCGCGCAGCGCCTCGAGCAGGCGCGGCACCTGCCAGCCCAGCCCGGCGAACCGCTCCGCGAGCACCGACCGGTCCAGCACCGGCGACTCCGAGCCGAACACCAGCCCCACCTTGGCCGGGGCCGACGGGCCGGTGCTGTAGGCGAAGACCATCCGGCCGGGCTCGGTGTAGAAGACCTCCTCGCGGTCGAGACCCAGGTCGTTGGGGGCGTCGAAGATCGCGATGTGCGCGCCCAGGTGGCGCAGCGGCACGTCGCCCATGACCGCCCGGCGGGTGGCCGAGCGCAGCCCGTCCGCGCCGACGACCAGGCCGAAGCGCCGGACGACGCCGCTGTCGAAGGTCACGTCGACGCCGTCGGGGACCTCGTTCATCGTGGCGATCGAGTCGCCGAAGACGTATTCGACGTCGCCGGCGGTCGCGTCGTACAGGATCCGGGTGAGGTCGGTGCGCATGACCTCGAGGTCGTCGTTGCGCCGGCCCATCAGCAGGTCGGCGTCGAGCCGGGCGATCCGCCGGCCGTCGCGCCGCACGTAGGTGACGTGCCGCATGCCGGTGTGCGCGGCGCGGGCGGCCTCGAACAGGCCCATCCGCTTGAGCACCTCGGTGGCGGCGCCGCGGACGTCCACCTTGTAGCCGCCGTCGCGAAGGGCCGGCGCCCGCTCGACGACCGTGGGCGCGAAGCCGTGCCGGACCAGCTGGTGTGCCAGGGCGGGGCCGGCGAGGCCGGCGCCGGAGATCAGTACCTCGCGATTCGTCATGCGAGTTACTATACAAACGTCTTACACGTTTGTATAGAACTTAGGATGGTCGACCATGGGACACCGCGAAGACCTGCTCACCGGAGCCAAGCGCTGCCTGCACGAAAAGGGCTACGCGCGCACCACGGCCCGGGACATCGTCGCGGCCTCCGGCACCAACCTGGGCTCGATCGGCTACCACTACGGCTCGACGCAGGCCCTGATGAACGCGGCGATGCTGAGCTCGATCGAGGACTGGGGCGACGCCATCGGGATGGCCCTGGCCACCGAGACCGCCGACGAGTCGGACGACCCGCTGGTGCGCTACTGGCGGCGGGTCCTCGGCACCCTCGGCACCCACCGCGCGCTCTGGCTGGCCAGCGTCGAGGCGATGCTGCAGAGCGAGCACTCCGCCGAGCTCAAGGCCCAGATCGCCGCCGGCATGGAGCAGGGCCGGCGCGGCCTGGCCGCGCTGCTCACCGCCCGCGACGAGCAGACCCTCGACGAGCCGACGGTACGCACGGTCGGCGCCGTGTCGATGGCGCTGATGTCGGGCGTGATGACCCAGTGGCTGACCGACCCGGAGCACGCGCCGTCGGCCGAGCAGATCGCCGCCGGGATCCGCGCGCTGTCCGCGATCCCCGGCAGCGCCTAGCCCGCCGCCTCGGCCCAGGCCTTCACGAGCAGCGCGCGGGTGTCGCCGAGCAGTTGCGGCAGCACCTTGGTGCGCCCGATGACCGGCATGAAGTTGCCGTCGCCGCCCCAGCGCGGCACCACGTGCTGGTGCAGGTGCGCGGCGATGCCGGCGCCGGCCACCGAGCCCTGGTTCATGCCCAGGTTGAAGCCGTGCGGGCTGCTCGCCTGCCGGATCGCCTGCATCGCCCGCCGGGTGAACGCGGCCACCTCGGCGGTCTCCGCCTCGGTCAGCTCGGTGTAGTCGGCGACGTGCCGATACGGGCAGATCAGCAGGTGCCCGGGGTTGTAGGGGTAGAGATTGAGCACCGCGAACACCAGCTCGCCGCGCGCCACCACCAGGCTCCCGCTCTCGGGCAGGCCCGGCGCGAGGCAGAACGGGCAACCCGCCGGCTTCTCGTAGCCGCCCTCGGGGCGCCCCTCACCCGAGATGTATGCCATCCGGTGCGGCGTCCAGAGGCGGTCGAGGCCGTCCGACTCCCCGACACCTTCCCCACCGTCGCTCACCCTCCCACCCTAGGGGATGCCGTAACGATCATGGAGACCCGTGCCGGGCCGGGTAAGCGTCGGCGCGCCCGCGCGCGCGGACATCGACGTTCGCCATAGAGTGGCGGCGATCGATGCGAGGTGGGCAACCATGCGTGGGACGCATTCCCAGAACCGGCGAGACGTCTCGCCGACGACACTCGCGGTGGCGGCGCTCGTCGTCTGCGCCGCGGTGATCACGATCGCGGTGATCTGGATGGGCGGCAGCGACGACCCGGTCGCGGAACCCCCGGCGGCCGCGGAAGCCGGGCCCCGGCCCTGGCAGGTGACGCTCGACCTCGACGCCAAGGCGGGCTACCTGGTGACCGCCGGGGTCACCGACGGCCGGCGGCAGAACCTGACCGTGCAGGACCTGGCCTTCAGCGGCAGGCGGGACGGCGTCTACGGCGGCGAGGTGACCGCGTTCCCGCCGGGCACCCTGGACGAGGGCCAGTTCCGCGCCGGCGAGCCGGTCAACGACGCGTTCTACCTGCCGGCCTTCGTCTTCCCCGAGCACACCGCCGGCGACGCGAAACCCTGGCGGACGCCGGCGGTGGGCCGACCGGACCCGTCCGGCGTGTGGGTGGTCGCCTACGCCGACCCGGCCCGCGCCACCGGCGGCGCGGCCGTCGACCGCGAGGACCTGCTCCGGCTGGCCGCCGCCGTCCGGATCGGGCCGCCCCGCGACCTGCGGATGCCGCTGCGCCTCGGCTCCCGCCTGCCGGCCGGGTTGCAACTGACTTATGTGCGCTCCCCCGACCAGCAGATCGACCGGCGGCCGTCGGCGCTCGGCCTGAGCGCACCCGCCCGCCGTCCGTCGGGCGCGGGCGTCTACGCCCAGGTCCCGGCGGGGCTTGACGTCACCGTCCTCATCGCACCCCGCGACGGCGCCTGGGACAAGCGCCGCGCCACGCTGACGGGAGCGACGAAGAGCGCCGGGCTCCCCGCCTGGTACGACGAGGGCAAGCGGCAAACCGTCCAGGCGGAACGCTGCGTCGTCACCATCGACACGGCGCTGCCGCGCGCCGAACTGGACCTGCTGGTCGAGCAGATGACCATCGGCGACTGCACCGACCCGGACTCCTGGATCCCCCCGCTGAGCTGATCCGCCGAAAAGTACGGGGAGTGCGGGCCCGCCCGCACTCCCCGTACTCGCGTTCTGTCAGGCCGCGGACGGCCCGGCGTTGACCCGCGAGCGCACGACCTCGACGACGTGCGCCACCGCCTCGTCCAGCGGCACCCCGTTGCGCTGCGACCCGTCGCGGTAGCGGAACGAGACGGTCCCGCCGTTCACGTCGTCGTCGCCGGCGATCGCCATGAACGGGATCTTCTGCTGCTGCGCGGTGCGGATCTTCTTCTGCATCCGGTCGTCGGAGTGGTCGACCTCCGCGCGGATGCCCTCCTTCTTGAGCCGGGCCACGAACTCGCCCAGGTAGTCGGCGTGGTCGTCGCGGATCGGGATGCCCACCACCTGCACCGGCGCGAGCCACGCCGGGAAGGCGCCCGCGTAGTGCTCGGTGAGCACGCCGAAGAAGCGCTCGATCGAGCCGAACAGCGCCCGGTGGATCATGATGGGCCGCTTGCGGGTGCCGTCCGCCGCCGAGTACTCGAGCTCGAAGCGCTCCGGCAGGTTGAAGTCGAGCTGGATGGTCGACATCTGCCAGGTCCGGCCGATCGCGTCCTTGACCTGGACGCTGATCTTCGGGCCGTAGAACGCCGCGCCGCCCGGGTCCGGCACCAGGTCCAGGCCGGACTCGGTGGCGACCCGGCGCAGGGTCTCGGTGGCCACCTCCCAGTTCTCCTCCGAGCCGACCGACTTCTCCGGGTTGCGGGTGGACAGCTCCAGGTAGAAGTCGTCCAGGCCGTAGTCCTTGAGCAGCTCCAGCACGAAGGTGAGCAGCGAGGTCAGCTCGGTCTCGAGCTGGTCCTCAGCGCAGAAGATGTGCGCGTCGTCCTGGGTCATGCCGCGCACCCGGGTGAGGCCGTGCACCACGCCGGACTTCTCGTAGCGGTAGACGGTGCCGAACTCGAACATCCGCAGCGGCAGCTCGCGGTAGGACCGGCCCCGGGACCGGAAGATCAGGTCGTGGAACGGGCAGTTCATCGGCTTGAGGTAGTAGTTCGCGCCCTCCATCTCCATGGGCGGGAACATGCCGTCCGCGTACCAGTCGAGGTGCCCGGAGGTCTCGAACAGGTTCCCCTTGGTGATGTGCGGGGTGTTCACGAAGGAGTAGCCGGCCTCCTCGTGCTTGATCCGCGAGTAGTTCTCCATCTCGCGGCGGATGATGCCGCCCTTCGGGTGGAACAACGGCAGGCCGGAGCCCAGCTCCTCGGGGAAGGAGAACAGGTCGAGGTCGGCGCCGAGCTTGCGGTGGTCGCGGCGGGCGGCCTCCTCGAGCACCTTCTGGTACGCCTTCAGCTCGTCGCGGGTCGGCCACGCGGTGCCGTAGATCCGCTGCAGCTGCGGGTTCTTCTCGCTGCCCCGCCAGTACGCGGCGGCGCTGCGCATCAGCTTGAACGCGCCGATCAGCCGGGTGCTGGGCAGGTGCGGGCCGCGGCACAGGTCGCCCCAGACGCGCTTGCCGTCCTTGTCGATGTTGTCGTAATGGGTCAGCTCGCCGCCGCCGACCTCCATCACCTCGGCGTCGTCGACGTCGCCCTTGATGTCCACCAGCTCGAGCTTGAAGGGCTCGCCGGCGAGCTCGGCCTTGGCCTCGTCCAGCGAGCCGTACTCGCGGCGGCGGAAGGTCTGGCCGGACTTGACGATCTCCTGCATCCGCTTCTCGAGCTTCGCCAGGTCCTCCGGCACGAACGGCTTGGCCACGTCGAAGTCGTAGTAGAAGCCGTTTTCGATCGGCGGCCCGATGCCGAGCTTCGCCTCCGGGAAGATGTCCTGCACGGCCTGGGCGAGCACGTGCGCGGTCGAGTGGCGCAGCACGTTGAGCCCGTCGGGCGAGTCGAGCGGCACCGGGGTGACCTCGGTGTCGAGCTCCGGCGCCCAGTTCAGGTCGCGCAGCCGGCCGGCCGGATCGCGCACGACGACGATCGCCTTCGGCCCGGCGGCGGGCAGGCCGGCGGCGGCCACCGCGTCGGCCGCCGTGGTCCCGGCCGGGACGACTAGGGCGTCGGCCACGGCTTGGGTACGGGGTGCAGACACGGTGATTCTCCATTCACTGGAAATGCGGGGTCGACAACGATGCTAGTAGGTCCATTTGCTCACCCTTCGCGCGACGCGGCCACCCAATTCGGCAACGGCTCGCGGGCGGCCAGCCAGGCGGCCGGAATCCCGGCCACCACGGCGCGCTCCCCCGGCCCGCCGGAATCGGTCCCCGTGTACGCGCCGACGACGCCGCCGGCCATCGCGGCGGTGGTGTCGACGTCCCCGCCGCCGGCCACGCACGCGGTGATCGCGGCCGGATAGTCGCCGAGGTGGTGCGCGGCGACCCAGACGGCGAACGGCACCGAGTCCTGCGCCATCGCTCGGCTGCCGGTGCCCAGCTCGTACGCGGCCTCGCCGGCGTCGGCGATCCGCACGGCGCGGCGCAGGCCGTCGCGCACCTGCCCCGGTGCGACCCGGTCGGCCACCGCGCTCAGCAACCGCTCCGGGTCCGGGCGGCGGCCGTCCAGCCGGGCCGCGGCGGCCAGCGACGCCGCCACGGCGTGCCCTCGCGGATCTGCCGGAGCATCACCACGGCGCCCGGCCCGTAGCCGCGGTAGGCGTCGAAATGGGTGCCGAGCAGGCCGGCGAAGCGGTCCCGGTCGAGGTCGAAGGCCTCACTGTCGGTCAGGACGGCGACGAGGCAGCAGGCTTCCTCGGTGTCGTCGGTCCAGGGCCAGGGCGGTGCGGGAAGCCTGCCGCCGGCGAGATCCGCGGCGACGTTGCCGGGGACGAAATACTGGGCGCCAAGGGCGTCGCCCACGGACAGGCCGGTCAGGCTGTCGGCGGCGAGGGCAAGACGGACGTCGGATTTAAGGGTGATAGTCATCGGTGCCCGAACCATACCGCCCCCGAAATGACTACTCTCCGTGTTTGATCGTTGCCTCTCAATGACGGATTCGGCGTGGCTTGCCAAGGGCAGTACCTTCTTCGCATGGCCACGGTGTTGCTCGTCGAGGACGACCACGTCGTGCGCGGTGCGATGCTCCGGTCGCTGTCTGACCGGGGGCACGCCGTGCACGCCGTCGGCACGGCGCTGGACGCCCTGCGCCGGGTCGCCGCGGAGACCCCGGACCTGGTGGTGCTCGATCTCGGACTGCCCGACCTGGACGGGTCGGACGCGCTGCGGATGCTGCGCGGCATCACCGACATTCCGATCATCATCGCTACGGCGCGTGACGACGAGCAGACGGTCGTGCGCCTGCTCCGGGCCGGCGCCGACGACTACATGGTCAAGCCGTTCACCGGCGCCCACCTCGACGCGCGGATCACCACGGTGCTGCGCCGCGTCGGCCGGGCCAGCCGGACCACCCAGCCCGCCGTGCACGAGGTCGGCGAGCTGCGGGTGGACGTCGGCGAACGCAGCGCCAGCCTGGCGGAGCAGCCGCTGGCACTGACCCGCAAGGAATTCGACCTGCTGGCTTACCTGGCCGCCCGCCCGGGCCGGGTCGTCTCGCGTCGTGAGCTGTTGGAGGAGGTATGGCGACAGCCGTCAGTCGGCGAGGACCAGACGATCGACGTGCATCTGTACTGGCTACGTCGGAAACTGGGCGAGTCCGCGGCGAAGCCTCGCTACCTGCGCACCGTGCGGGGGGTCGGATTCCGGTTGGTGGCGCCGGACTGAGGGCGCGGCTGGCCTATGTCAGCGCCGCCACCACCACCATCGCCGCACTCGCGTTCCTCGTCCCGCTGGGCTGGGAGCTGCGTCAGGACCACCGCGAACAGGCCATCTCCGCCGCAGAGCAGCGCAGTGCCAAGATCGCGGGCGCCGTCGTCTCCGGCGCGAACCGCAAGGCGCTCGACGCCGCCGTCGCGGGCGAGGGCGGCGGGCTGATCGTGCACCCGCCGGGCGCGACCAGCAACACCCGCGCCGGCGCCGACGACGTTCTCGACGCCGCCAAGGGCACCGAGCCCGTCGTGATCGATGTGGACGGCGGCCTGGTGGTGCTGGAGCCGGCCCGGGTCGGCGACAAGACGTCGATCGTCGAGGTCTTCGTCAGCGACGCGGAGCTGAGCGCGGGCACCACCCGCGACCTGTGGATCCTGCTCGGCATCATGTTCGGCCTGGTCATCGGCTCGGTCATAGTGGTGGACCGGCTGGCCCGCGGCGCCGTCGCGTCGGTGCGCAACCTGGTGCACGCGGCGATGGCCGTCGGCGGCGGCGACCTGGGCGTGCGCATCCACCCGTCCGGCCCCCGCGAGCTGGCCGAGGCCGGCTACGCGTTCAACCGGATGGCCGACCGGCTGGTCACGTCGCGCACCAGCGAGCGGGAGCTGGTGGCCGACCTCTCGCACCGGCTCCGCACGCCGCTGACGGTGCTGCGCCTGGACGCCGAGGCGCTGGACCCCGACGACACCCACATCGGCGAGTACTCCGCCGCCGAGCTGGACCGCCGGCGCGGAATACGGCGCATCCGGCAGGCGATCGTCACCCTCGAGGGCGAGGTCGACCAGCTGATCAACACCACCCGGCAGGCCGTCGCCGCCCAGGTCGCCGCGCCCGAGGAGGGCGTCTGCGACGCGAGCGAGGTGGTCCGCGACCGGATGGTCTTCTGGTCGGCGCTCGCCGGCGACCAGGACCGGCAGTACCGGGTGGTCGGCGCGCACCTGCGCATCCCGGTGCCGGTGGCGCGGGCCGAGCTCGCCGCGGCGCTCGACGCCGTGCTCGGCAACGTGTTCCGCTACACGCCGCAGGGCACCGCCTTCGAGGTGGGCATCAGCCGCCGCGACGGCTGGGTGGCGGTCCGGGTGGACGACGCCGGTTCGGGCATCGACGACCCGGAGAAGGCCCTGCGCCGCGGCGAGAGCGAGCAGGGCTCGACCGGCCTGGGCCTGGACATCGCCCTGCGGGCCGCGCAGGTGACCGGCGGCTCGGTGAGCATCGACCGGGCCGCGCTGGGCGGCGCCAGCGTGGTGATGCTGTTGGCCGACGCCGAGGCCTCGCCGAAGCAGGCGAGCCGCTTCGGGCTGGTCGGCCGGCTGGCCCGGGAACGCGATCCGGTGAGGCGCAAGTGGCCGCATCAGCGCACGGACGAGACGTGAGAATCGACCGCGGCGCACCGCCCACGCGAAACACCCGGACGGTACAACAAATGCTTAGATCTGTATTAAAGGCGTTCCCCTGGCGACGCCGGGCTGGCACGCTCTATTCCGGTCCCATCCGGCCTACCGGCCCGCATCCCACGGCACGACCCCACACCTTGGGCCGGGAGAGCCACCCAGCGGTGGGAGGCGGTCACCCCATAACCCCCTCCCACCGCGCCCCCGCAGCACGAGGAGGCGGTTTGCCCAGCCACCGGCAGTCCGCGCTGCGTGGGGAGCCGTCGCCGGACCGGCGGCGCGCGACCCCCGAGCGCGGACGGCGTCGCGCGGATCACCGCTCGCACCGGCTGCTGCCGGTGCTGCTGGGCGTCGCGGTGCTGGGCATCGGCGGGGTGGTCGGGCCGAGCGTGGTCAACGGTGGCTGGGCCCCGGACGGCGACGCGGACCACGAGCGGATCACCTATGCCTCCCTGCCGGACGACAACCCCGGCCAGGGCCTGGTCTACGACGGCCTGGTGCCGGCCGGCTCCGGCTCGCTGTGCGCGGGCAGCTACGAGCTCGACGAGGAGACCTGCACGCACGGCCCCGAGGCCGCACCGGCCGGGCTCGCGGTGGGCCGGGACGCGCCGCCGGTGACCGTGAAGGCGCCGGAGCCGGAGGAGCCGAGGATGGAGGCCGCGGCGGTCCCGCCGGACGCCGAGATCGTCCGCGACCAGGGCGGCACCTCCCTGTCGCCGGGCGCGCCCGCGCTGATCCCGGACGCCGCGCCCGGCGAGGCCGACTTCATCATGGGCAACCACGACGTGGCCTGCGAGGGCGACGGCCGGACCGGCAAGCGGGTCCAGGTGCTCTACCTGCACGAGTTCGGCACGCCGAGCCGCTACACCGACTTCCTCGGCTCGCTGCGCACCTGGTCCGCGGGCGTCGACCAGATCTTCGACGCGAGCGCGGCCGAGACCGGCGGCTCCCGGCACGTCCGCTTCGTGACGACACCGCAGTGCCGGGTCGACGTCGCCGAGGTGCAGTTGCCGGAGGCCGCACTCGAGTCGTTCACCGGCAACATCGACGCGCTCAAGACGCTCGGCTACAACCGGACCGACCGCAAGTACCTGATCTTCGCGGACGCCAACGTGTACTGCGGCATCGCCACGTTCGTCGCCGACAACCGGCCGGGGCTGGGCAACCGCAACAACGGCGGGCCGTCCTACGGCCGGGTCGACGCGGGCTGCTGGAGCTCGGTGGTCGCCGCGCAGGAGACGACCCAGATGCTGGGCGCGCTGCTGCAGGACTCGCCGAACGCCACCGGCGCCGGTAGCTGCACCGACGACTACGACCTGCTCTGCGCCGGCGACCGCTCGGGCAAGAAGCTGCGCACGGTCTGCCCGAAGAAACACGAGAACCGCCTCGACTGCGGTCACGACGACTACTTCAACACCGACCCGGCCAAGGGCAGCTACCTGGCGAAGAACTGGAACGTCGCGCAGAGCGAGTTCCTGCTCGGCGGCGACGGCGGCGTGGACAATCCGGCCCTGCCGACCGCGAAGCCGGCGACGAAGCCGCGGGCGACGTCACCCACCGTGGCCGGGAAGAAGCCGGTCGCGCCGGTGCCGGGCGTGCCCGTGCCGGGCGCCAGCGGCGGCGACGCCTCCGACGGCGGCGGCGACGGCCCGCCGCCCGGCCCGGCGGGACCCGGGCCCGGCCGGCCGGTGCCGACGACGGGGGTTCCCGCCGGGGAGCCTCCGGTGGTCGTGCCGACGGACCAGGCCGCGGCGCCGGGGCAGGCGTTCCTCGAGGTACGCGAGCCGACCAGCACCTCCGTCCGGCTCACCTGGGGCGCCGCCGCACCGAAGGCGACGTACCAGGTGGAGGTCGACGGGGTGAAGATCGCGACCACGGTCGCCACCCGGGCGCGGCTGATCGGGCTGCGGCCGGACTCCAAATACCGGGTGACCATCCGCAGCGCGGCGCACGGCTACACCGCCGGCGCGACGGCGCAGTCGGCGCCCGCGGCCCGGCCGGCGGCGAACGCGTGGTTCGTGCTGACTAACTCGCTGACCGGCGGCGCGGCCGACCTTTACGCGGCCCGCACCGCGAACGGCACGCCGGTGGCGCTCGGCGGGGTGGACGGCGACGCGCAGCAGCAGTGGCGGCTCGTGCCGGCCGAGGGGGGCGGCTACTCCCTGATGTCACGGGCCACCGGCAAGTGCGTCGTGCCGCTGGGCGGCAACCCGGTGGAGGGGATGCCGCTCGTGCAGGGCGACTGCGCGAGCGCCTACAGCGGCCGGTGGTCGCTGTTCGCCACGGACTACGGATTCAGCCTGCGCACCACCGTCGGCGACCTGGTCGCCGGCGTGGGCAGCCAGCGCTTCGGCGACGCCCGGCTGCTCGTCCTGCAGCGGCCGGAACAGGCCCGGCACCAGAGTTGGACGGCGGTTCCCGGCTGAAGTCCGGGCGAGGGGAGTCACGATGCTGGACACGGACGTACGTACCGAACCGGAGCTCGAGCCGGACGACGACCCGGGCCGGTTCAACCGGCGCCGGGTGGTGCGGGTGGTGACCATCCTGACGCTGGGCATCCTCGCGGTGCTGGCGGTCTGGCAGGACCCGCTCTACGCCGGCTTCTGACCTGAGGGGGTGTCTCGGCGAGACACCCCCCCCTTTTACGTCGTCAGGCGGCGCCGGCCGCGTAGCCGTCGATCTCGGACAGCAGGGCGGACTTGCCGCCGGCCGGCAGGAACGACGCCCGCACGGCCGCGCGGGCCAGGTCGGCCACCCCGGACGCGTCGAGGCCGAGCAGCCGCGCGGCGACGGCGTACTCCTCCTCGAGGGTGGTGCCGAACATCGGCGGGTCGTCGGAGTTGATCGTCACCGGCACCCCCGCCGCGACCAGAGCCGGCAGCGGGTGCTCCTCCAGGCTCGGCACGGCCCGGGTGCGCACGTTCGAGGTCGGGCAGACCTCGAGCGGCACCTGGTTGGCGGCCAGGTAGGCCATCAGCTCCGGGTCGCCCGCCGCGGAGATGCCGTGCCCGATGCGCTCCGCGCCCAGGTCGCGCAGAGCGGACCAGATCGTCTCCGGGCCGGTGGTCTCGCCCGCGTGCGGGACGCTGTGCAGCCCGGCCGCGCGGGCCTTGTCGAAGTACGGCTTGAACTGCGGGCGCGGCACGCCGACCTCGGGTCCGCCGAGCCCGAAACTGATCAGCCCGTCGGGCCGTTCCTCGAGCGCGATCCGCAGCGTCTCCTCGGCGGCCTGCAGCCCCGCCTCGCCCGGGATGTCGAAGCACCAGCGCAGGTCGATCCCGAAGTCAGCGGCGGCGCTCGCGCGGGCGTCCTCGATGGCCGCGCAGAACTCCGCCGCCGGGATGCCCCGCCGCACGTGCGAGTACGGCGTGATGGTCAGCTCCGCGTACCGGACCTGCTGACGGGCCAGTTCGCGGGCCACCTCGTAGGTCAGCATCCGGACGTCCTCGCCGTCGCGGATCAGGTCGACCACGCTGAGGTACACCTCGATGAAGTGGCCGAAGTCGCGGAACGCGAAGTAGTCGGCGAGCGCCGCGGGATCCGCCGGCACCGGGCTGGCGCCCTCGTGCCGGGCCGCCAGCTCGGCGACGATGCGCGGCGAGGCGGATCCGACGTGGTGCACGTGCAGCTCGGCCTTGGGCAGTCCGGCGATGAACGAGGTCAGGTCGGTCAACTTCTCCCCCAAATTTCTCTGTACTAGGCGATGGTCGCAACCACGAAGATCCGGCGGAACGGGAACGCCACAAACCCGTTCCGCGCAGGGTATTCCGCCGCCAGCCGGGCGCCGAGCTCGGTACGGAGACAAGCCCACCGCGTGTCGTCCAGCGCGGCCCTCACCGGGCGCAGCGCGGTGCCCTCCATCCAGCGCAGCACCGGGTGCTCCCGCCCCGCCTCCGGCAGCAGGTGCACGTAGGTGGTCTCCCAGGCGTCGACGGCCGCGCCGGCGTCGGTCAGCAGCGCGGCGTAGCCGCTCGCATCGTCCACCGGCGCCTCCCGCACGATCTCGCCGATCGCCGCCCGGTACTGCTCGCCGCGGGCGATGTCGCGCAGCGCGCGGTGCGACGGGGCGTCGAAGTTGCCGGGCACCTGCATCGCGAACCGGGCCCCGGGCGGCAGCGCCGCGGCCCACCGGCGGATCAGCTCGCGGTGGCCGGGTACCCACTGCAGCGCGGCGTTGGTGACGACCACGTCGGTGTCCGCGGCGGGCCGCCAGTCGCGCAGGTCGGCGACGGCGTACTCCACCGGGGCGTCCAGGCTCCGGGCCTTCCCGATCATCTCGGGCGAGGAGTCCAGCCCGGTGACCCGGGCGCCCGGCCAGCGCGCCGCGAGGGTCGCCGTGAGCTCGCCGGATCCGCAGCCGAGATCGGCGACGGCCCGCGGCTCATCGGCGTCGACCCGGGCGAGCAGGTCGAAGAACGGGCGCGAGCGCTCGTTGCCGAAGCGGTGATAGACGGCGGGGTCCCACATGAGTGCCTCCAAACCGTACGTACGTCTTTTTTGCACCGTACCACCGGGCGGATAGGGTCACGGGGTGGAGAATCGCACCTTCGAACGGCTGGGTCGCACCGTCGGCGTCATCGGGCTCGGCGCGTGGCAACTCGGCGCCGACTGGGGCACCGTCAGCGAGGATGACGCCCACGCCACGCTAGCCGCGGCGGTGGACGCCGGTGTCACCTTCATCGACACCGCCGACGTCTACGGCGACGGCCGCAGCGAGCAGGTCATCGGGCGGTTCATCAAGGGCCGGCCACAGTTGACGGTGGCGACCAAGATGGGCCGCCGGATGCCGCAGGAGCCGGAGAACTACTCGCTCGACAACTTCCGGGCCTGGACCGACCGCTCCCGCGCCAACCTCGGCGTCGACACCCTCGACCTGGTGCAGTTGCACTGCCCGCCGACCCCGGTCTTCTCCACCGGCGCGGTCTACGACGCCCTGGACACCCTGGTGCAGGAGAAGCGCATCGCGGCCTACGGCGTGAGCGTGGAGCGGGTCGACGAGGCCCTCGCGGCGATCGAGCGCCCCGGCACCGCGAGTGTCCAGATCATCCTGAACGCGCTGCGGCTCAAGCCGCTCGAGCGGGTGCTGCCGGCCGCCGCGGCGGCCGGCGTCGGCATCATCGCCCGGGTGCCGCTGGCCAGCGGCCTGCTCTCCGGCCGCTACGACGAGCAGACCACCTTCGGCGCCGACGACCACCGCAACTACAACCGGCACGGCGAGGCCTTCGACGTCGGCGAGACCTTCTCCGGTGTGGACTTCGGCACCGGGCTCGAGGCCGTGCGCCGGCTGCGGCCGCTGGTGCCGGCGGGCGCGACCATGGCGCAGTTCGCCCTCCGCTGGATCGCCGACCAGGACGGCGTCACCGTGGTCATCCCCGGCGCGCGCAACCCCGAGCAGGCCCGCGGCAACGCGTCGGCCGCCGCGCTCGCGCCGCTCGGCGCCGACGCGCACGAGGCGGTCCGGGCCGTCTACGACGAGTTGATCAGGCCGCAGGTCCATGACCGCTGGTGAGGGAGTACCGATGAAGGGGTGGCCCTGGCTCACCGCCGGCCTGCTCGCCGTGGTGGTGGGCGGGCTCTGGACGGCTCAGGGCCTCGACCTGCTCGGCGGCAGCGCGATGAGCGGCGTCACGGCCTGGGCCGTGATCGGGCCGATCGTCGTGATCGTCGGGCTCATGATGATCGTCATCGGCGTCCGGGTCCGGGCACGGAGCAAGCAGCAACCCTAGGACGGTTACAGAGAAACCCCGCATCCTCGAGAGGATGCGGGGTCACTCAAGCCGATCTCCGCCAGGCGATCGACAGCCGGCGTCGCCGCCGGCAGGTTGGTCTCAGAGCGGGCGAACCTGCTCCGCCTGCGGGCCCTTCTGGCCCTGGGCGATCTCGAACTCGACCCGCTGGTTCTCTTCCAGAGTGCGGTAGCCGCTCGTCTGGATGGCCGAGAAGTGGACGAACACGTCAGCACCCCCGCCGTCGACGGTGATGAAGCCGAAGCCCTTGTCTGCGTTGAACCACTTCACGGTTCCTTGCGCCATGCTGAACTCTCCTTCTGAAAATGCCGGCCCGGTGATGCGGGGCCGATGGTCGTTTTCGAGCAGCGGCACCGCGAGGGGGCGGCTTTCAGAAGGATGAACCCCTGAACCACTTACGCAAAAACTGGCCACACTGTACCCGAAGAAGCAGCCTGAAAGCTGCCCCCTGAGCGAATCCAGTCGGGTCCGGCAAGGGCGGAAAAGGCTCCCGGCAGCGCTCAGACGGGCGCCGGAAGCCTTGACCGAGATCTATTCAGAGTCCGCACGCCAGCCTGGCCACGGTCTATGCGGAGTCCCGTATGCCATCGCGGCCACGGTCTATGCGAGTGCCTATGTCAGTCCGGCCACTCGCCGGTGACGCGGCGGATGCTTGCGGCGCCTCCGCGATCGACAAGCGCCTTTACCGTCGCGAAGATCGCGCCCTGCAGTGCCGCCGCGGCGATGATCTCGCCCCAGCCGCGATCCTCGTCCGTGGCGTTCGGGGCGTCGTCGTCACCGGAGGCCAGCTTCCAGACCTCCTTGAAGATGAAGCCCGCCGCCGCGCCGGCCGCGACACCGAGCAGCAGCCCGACGGGCTTGTACGCCACCTTCCGCAGCATGTGACTCACTTACGCCTCCCGCGCACGATCAGGATGATGCCGACGAGCGCGGCCCCCGCCACCAGAGCGGCCACGACCGGCACCGGGTTGCGCCGCACCTTCACGGACGCGTCGTACACCTGGGCCCTCGCCCGCTGCTTGGTCTGCTCGACCTGCTCCTTCGCCCGGGCCTTCACGTCGGCCTTGGCCGCGAGCGCCTGAACGGTCTCGCCGAGTTCGGCCCGCGTCTGCCTGATCTCCTCGCGCAGCGCGGCCACATCCGGCCGCCCACCCGCCGATCCGTTCACACTCATGCCATCGCCTCCGCTGGCGCTCCGGCGATGACTCGTCCGGCGCTGAGTTGATGATTTACTCGCAAGCTCGCTCATACCCGGCTCCTGGCTTTGATGGCGTGCTTGACCTCGTCGACGTCCGCCTTCGCGCTGGCGATGGCGGCCGACGGCTCCGGTGGGACCGCCTTGTTGACCTGCCGCCTGCCGAGCAACACCAGGATGCCGGCCGCGACAAACAACGCCACCGTGACGATCAGTGCGGCGAGCCACAGGGGCATGACCAGTGCGAGGGCGATGATCACCGTGGTGATCAGGGTGCCGACGCCGTAGAGCGCGAACACCCCTCCCCCGCTGAACAGGCCCACACCGATGCCGGCGTGCTTAGCCTTCTCCGCGAACTCCGCCTTCGCAAGGGTGATCTCGTCCCTCACCAGGCGGGTGAGCTGCTCGCTCGCCTGCTGCACCAATTCCGAGGTGGACTGGTCGGTCACCGGACGGACCGGGCTACCGTTCAGGACATCGGCCATGGTGTCCTCCTTCCCAATGACGGCTGTATGCCCTGCACAGGGCAGGATCAATCCTCGCAACTGAGGTCCAGAATTACTGCCGCATACCGGAGGTGGAGGCCCTGGCGGGCTCGTCGGGTCCACCGAAGGTGGCGGCCCGCTCCTCGCCGTCGCCCGCGCCGCCGAAGACCCGGGCGTCGTCGGGGGCGTCCGGCCCGGCCTCCCGGGCGGGCCGTATGGCGGCCGAGGGCTCCGCGGTCGCCACGTCGGCCCGCAGCCGCGGCAGCGAGTCGCTGCGGTGTTCGAACACCCATGCGACGAGCCGCTCGCGAACCAGGCAGCGCAGGTCCCACAGCGATCCGGCGTCCCCGGCGCTGACCAGTGCCCGCAGCCGGATCATACCGCCGACCGCGTCGGTGACCTGCAGAACGCAGACCCGGCCGTCCCACAGCTCGGTGCCCTCGCAGACCGCGCGGAGCTCGGCGCGCAGCGGCTCGACCGGCGCGGACCAGTCGACGTCGATCTCGGCGGTCCCGAGCACGGCGGAATCGGTACGGGTCCAGTTCTGGAACGGCTTGGTGGTGAAGTAGGAGGTGGGCAGGATGAGGCGCCGGTCGTCCCAGATCTGCACGGCGACGTAGGTCAGCGTCATCTCCTCGATGCGGCCCCATTCGCCCTCGACGACCACCACGTCGTCGATGCGCACCGCGTCGCTGAAGGCGAGCTGCAGGCCCGCGATCACGTTGCCGAGCGTGCTCTGCGCCGCCAGCGCGGCGATCACGCTGACCAGGCCGGCCGAGGCCAGCACGCTCACGCCGAGGGCGCGCACCGCGGGGAAGGTCATCAGCATGACTCCGGCGGTGAGCACCACGATGCCGGCGACCGTGACCCGGCGCAGCATCACCACCTGGGTCCTGAGCCGCCGGGCCCGCAGGTTGTCCGGCACGTCGACCCGCCAGCGGGCCAGCGCGACGTCCTCCAGCACCAGCAGGAGGGCGCCGACGAGCCAGGCGAGCGAGGCGATCACGAGCAGCACCAGGCCGTGCAGCACCCTGTCGCGGCCCGGGAAGTCACCGGCGAGGCCGCGGACGGCCTGCTGCACCGCGAAGGCGGTCAGCGTGGCGAGGAAAGGCCGGTGTGCCGTCGTCGCCAGGTCGTTCAGCAGGGTCGATCGCCGGCCGAGGCGCTTGACGATCCGGTGCAGGATCTCGGCGAGGATGATCGCCGAGCCCGCCGCGATGACCACGGCGAGCAGGGCGTTGAGCATGCCGATCACACCTTGCGGAAGCGCGACTGCGAGAAGCAGTAGATGCCGAACGCCGCGATGCCCAGCGCCATCAGGCCCAGCAGCCACGGCCCGTACGGCTGGCCGGCGAGCAGCTTGAGCGCGGCGTCCAGACCGCGCGCCTTCTCCGGGTCGTAGGTGACCGCCGCGGCCACGACCAGGCCGCCGGCGATCGTGTACGCGACGCCCTTGGCGGAGTAGCCGGCGACGCCGAGCCGCCGGGTGGTCCGGCGTACGGCCGCGCTCATCTGCTGGGTGTTGAGGTGCTTCTCGAACTTGCCGGTCACGCCGTAGACCACCAGGCCGACGCCGACGGCGGCGACCACGACGCCGATGATCCCGACGAGCAGGCGGCCTCCGGAGCCGTCCATCATGGTCGACGCGTTCTGCTCCTGGCTGTCGGCCGACGAGGCGTTCGCGCCCTGCAGCACCTTGATGCCGATCCAGGCGAAGTAGAGGTACAGCACCGCCCGGAAACCGCAGACGATCCGCTCGGCGAGCGCCTCCTTGCCCCGCAGGCCGCTCTCACCGATCACGGCCTCGAAGACCTGCCAGACGGCCAGGCCGACCATCCCGATGACGGCGACGACGACGAGGAACTTGCCGAACGGCTGCGCGGCGAGGTGCTGGATCGCGCCGGACTGGTCGGTCTCGGCCGGGTTGCCGAAGGCGACCTGCAGGGCGAGCCAGGCGAAGAGCAGGTGAATGATGCCGTACATGACGAAGCCGCCCCGGGCGACAAGCTCGAGCGGCTTGCTGTCGGCGGCGCGCGAGACGGAACCGCGGGCGTGCTGGGTGGCAGACATAGGGCCCTGTTTGACCCGTGACGAGATCGTTGAAACCCCGCCGCCCGTGCCAGGTGACTAGCGCGACACCACGAAGCTGACGTTGTCGGCGGTGACGCTGTTCAGCGAGACCTGCAGGCCGCCGACGTTCACGGCCTGCTGGCCCTTGCTGAGCTGGACCTGCTCCCCGGCCACCTCGAGGGTCACCGTGCCGGCGTCGGCGCTGACGAACTTGGCGTCGACGCCCAGGACGCTGGCGCTCGCGCTGGTGCTGCGCTCGAGCGTGACGGTGCACTGGTCGAGGCTGCAGTCGACGTTGTCGCTGCTGCATCCCGCCAGCAAGGTCAGCCCGAGTGCTGCGGAGGTGAACAGGGCGGCGAGCCGGCGTGCTGCGGTGTTCGTCACGGATCAAGGGTACGGGCCGCCGCCAACCGGGGCCGGGGGCGTGCCCGGCCCCGTGAGGCCGGCCCGGCGGCTCAGGCCGCGAGCGCCTGCCGCGACGGGTGCGGCACGGAGGCGCCGGCGAGGATCTCGGCGGCCGCCTGGCCGCAGGCCCGGGTGGCACCGTAGGTGGCCAGGTGCAGCCCGCCGCTGATCGCGACCGGCACGCCCATCTCCACCACGATCGCGTCCGGGCGTACGGCGAGGGTGCGCTCGAGCGCGTCGGCGATCCACGGGTGCCGGTGCGCGTCCCGCACGACGAGCACCAGCGGGCGGGCGCCCGTGCCCGCCAGGATCTGTGCCGCGACGTCGGCGACGCCCGCCAGCTCGACCTCGGTCAGCCGGACCGAGGTCGTGCCGGGCAGCAGCGTGCTCAGCGGCGCGCCGACGCCCCACGGCGTCTCGGCCCCGATGGCGATGTTGCGCTCCGGCGCGAACTCGACCACGTGCGGCGGGCAGGTCAGCGGCAGCTCGGGGCCGGCCTCGGCGGCGGTGACCCGGACCGCGCGGCGGGCGGCGGCCTGGCCGACGGCCGAGCCGCC